>JAGUXG010000082.1 GCA_020061965.1 bacterium | reverse complement strand
TGAATTTGAAAAATAACCAAGATACAAGAAACAATAACCAAACAATGACCAATAACCAAATTTCAATAACCAAACAAAAAGGTTAGAGAATATGATTATACCCAAAAGCAACAGGCCTAGCGAAAATTTAAGCTTAAAAGGGTTCAAGGAGTCGAGGGGTCAAGTGAAAGCGAAATCATTAAATCCTTGAAAGACTGTCCCCCCTTGATCCTATCCTCCCTTTTATCGCATATTTTTTCGCAAACTTAAAATTTCTTGAGTATATTTACATCTATAGTGTAACGAAAAAAGGTTATTTGAGCTTGGCTGGTCCAATGTGGCCGCCTCTCTGGTATGAAGAACGACATCCAGATTGAACCCTTCTGACCTTCTTTCGCAGACCTTTTAAGAAGACTAGAGCATTATCTCTATCCTGATCCTCACAGATAACCATCAATTCTATAATATCTTCTGGTGCAAGAAGAATGTTTGTCTCTTTTATCTCCATGCAATTAAAAGTAAGCATCAGTTAAGCTCTCGCTTACAGGTTTTCATTCTTCCTTCCTTGTTGTGCCTTTTATTACCTTTATCTTCAGCCTTTCTTCAATATCCTTAGCACTCTGGTCAATATGTTCGCATCTTGGTGGCTTATAGCAACAGCTTGCTATCATAATCACATCTACCTTAAGGTCGTTCTTCATCACCTCTGCCTTCTCAAACCTGCCTTTACCAGGACAACCATTACAAGAGGCAAAGGCAACAACAACCGGGCCATCTAACTCTTCAAAAGCACCCTTTTTATTCAGACAAGCCAAAAAGCAGTTCACATGAGAGCTGAATCTTGGACAACCCATATCCCAACGCAATTTACAACCAATGATGCCTACCTTTGTCATAGCTTAAATTATAGCCAGTCTTTCTAAATATGGCAAATTAAATTCAACAACGGACAAGATTTGCAGAGGGGCCGACTTTTCTTGCATATCTCTTTTCCACATCGGACAAATAGAGCATGGTATTCATTAAAGAGTTTAGTATCACTAGAGAGGTTTTTCATAAATAATGCCTGGATTTCACGGTAACTTGCATCTTCTGAACAAAGATTATGTCTCATAAGGATCCTTTTTGTATAGGCATCAACAACAAAGATAGGCTTTCCTCCTGCATAAAGAAGTATAGAGTCTGCTGTCTCAGGCCCAATCCCATTTATTCTTAGAAGATTTTCTCTTAAAGGGTAGGTATCCAACTCAAACATCTTATCAAGACTGCCATCATAAGAAGAGAAGAGAAAATCAATAAAATGCTTAATCTTCTTTACCTTCTGGTTATAATACCCTGATGAACGGATAAGCCCAGAGAGCCTTTCTGTCTCTACATCTTTCAAGGCCTGAGGAGAAAGAAGAGATTCTCTTTTCAGATTGGATATTGCCTTTTCCACATTTGTCCAGGCAGTATTCTGGGTAAGTATAGCCCCTACGATTATCTCTGTTGGAGTCTCGCCTGGCCACCAACCCATAGGGCCAAACTTAGTATAAAGTCTGTCAAATATCTCCTTCAGAATCTTCATCCTTTGGCTTCAAGAGTGGAAAGAGTATCACCTCGCGGATTGAGGTCTGGTTAGTAAGAAGCATAACCAACCTATCTATTCCTATTCCTAAGCCTCCTGTTGGAGGCAGACCATAACTTAAAGCAGAGACATAATCTCTGTCAACCCTCCCTTGTTTTTGGAAGTTTTCTAACTGTTCATCCGGGTCTGAAAGCTCTGAATAGGCGTTTCCAAGCTCATGCCCGGCAATGATTATCTCAAACCTTTCGGCTATATTGGCGTCATCCGACCTTTTCTTAGCTAATGGCGAAAGCTCTGCTGGAAAGTCTATTAAAAATGTTGGCTGTATAAGATTTGGCTGGACAAATCTATCTACAAGCGTCTTAAAAGGGTCTTCTATCTCCTTTATATTCAACTTCTCACAGACCCTTGCACAATCTTCCAAGTTCTTTACCTCCTCTCCTATTGCCTCTGAGATAGCAGGAAATACAGAGGCCTTTTTCCATGGTGGAGCAAGGTCTATTACATTGTTGTTGTAAGTTATCTTTGTCTCGCCAAGAACCTCTTTTGCCACAGACGATATAAGCCATGAGGCCAGCTCCATCATATCATTATAATCACCATAGGCTAAATATGCCTCTAAGATGGTGAACTCTGGGTTATGGACCGTAGAGATCCCTTCGTTTCTAAAGGTCTTTCCAATCTCATAGACCCTGTCTAATCCCCCGACAACCAACCTCTTGAGATATAACTCAGGTGCTATTCTGAGGCAAAGGTTAAGGTCTAAGGCGTTGTGAAAGGTCAAAAATGGCTCAGCCTCTGCACCCTGAGCTATAGCATGCATCATTGGCGTTTCTACTTCTAAATATCCCTTTTCATCAAGCAGCCTTCTGAGACAGGAGATAATTTTACTCCTTTTCTCAAACCTCTCCTTTACCTCTTCATTCACTAAGAGGTCTAAATACCTTTTTCTGTGCCTGATTTCTACATCCCGTATCCCATACCACTCTTTAGGAATAGGATTTTGTGGCTTGGTCAGGATGGAGAAAGAATAGAGAAAGATGGTCTTTTCGGATGTTCTGGTAAGAAAAAGCTCTCCTTCTACGGAGATAATATCGCCTAAGGTAAGATACGAAAATTCAGCAAAACTCTTGAGTTTATCAACCTTTCCATAGATTTGAATCTTTCCTGTGCCATCCTTGATATGACCAAAGGCTGAACCTCCATGTGGCCTAAAAGAGACAAGCCTTCCCTTTGCTTTTACTCCTTTGCCTTCAAAAAAACCATCTAAAAGTTCCTTAATCTGCATTTATAACATAAAATTAGCCTTTGGAGGCACAGAGAAATATTAAATTTATGCGGTTAACTATAATCTGAATCTCCAATTTGATAGTTTGCTATCTCCTTAATGATTGGCTCAAGGTCTTTATCCTTAGGCAGGATTGCCATTTGAGAAAAATACTCGTCCTTTTCTTTTGAAGAAAGGGCAAAGAGTGCATAGATTGCCCTTTTTCTCTTTTTATATTCAGGTATTTCAAGCATCTTCCCAAGTTCAGACTCAACAGATTCTCCATTTTTAATCCGAAATAGCAGATTAGTCCATTGATATAAGAAGACTGATGTATCGTTCAGTGGCCACCATTCACCAAGACTCTTCTCAATAGGTTTCCAGACGAATGGAATCTTCTCCCATCTATTCTGCTTGATAAGACTATATATCTCCCCCAGAAAGGCAGAGGAGGACATATGGCTATATGTAGGCTCAAGCCAGCGAATAAAACCGAGACTTCCAAACCTATTTCTGAAAAGGCTGATTGCCTTATCTATCTTTTCCTCTTCTATCAGACAATACCCTTTGTGGATGGAGGCGTTATACCAGAACCAAAATATAGCTATTGGAAATAAAATCAAAAGAAGCCTTCCCCTTCTAAAAATGATGACACCAATGGAAAAGATTTCAAATACCTTGGGATGGTCAGCAAAGACAGGAATCATTGAGGCTAACATCAATATGATAGCAATATCAAGAGAGAAGTCCAAAAGGATAAAGGAGATGTATATTCTGACCTTTGGAATCTTGATGATAAAAGAGACAAGAAGAGATACCATTAGAATTATAAGAATCCCGATGGGAAGGATGATGGTTAAGAAGAGCAAAGCCTCTTTCAGAAGGTCTAAGGGAATGAACTTAAAGCCGCCCTTGCCAAATAAAGAAGAGAAGAATAGGATCAGAAAGTTTCCAAGATAGAGATAGAAGACCCACCTCTTTTTAATTACATACCTTTTTAAGGCAGGATACTTCCTGATAAGAAACATCCCTGTGCAGTGAATCAATGTCAGGAGGAAGAATGTGGCTATCCAGATAGCAGTATATCCAAAGCAGAATAATGGAAAGTATTTGTTTATAAATGCTTCCTCTATCCAGATCTTCAGGGCTTTTCTTTCCTTTGAGAGCCAGAACCCCTTCTGATAAGCAAGAACAGCCTCAATAAATCTGTTGTTGTAATAATAGGCATTCCCCAAGGCAAAATAGGGTCTGTCAAAGAATGGCTCCTTGGTCACAGCTTTCTTAGCATAAATTAAAGATTCAGTATATGAGCCAACCTTTCCATAGATGTCGCTCATAAATACATCTGGCAGACTATCCCCTGGCATCTTCTTGATAAGATTCTTATAGAACCTTTCTGCATCTCTTCTCATGGAAAGATCTTTGTATAACCAGAGTATCTTCAGTCTTGCCAGATAAAAATCTGGGTCCTTTTCTCCTACACTTGAAAATCTTCTCAAGGCAGTTGAATAGAATTGAGAAGATATGGCCAATATTCCATCAAGATAGAGTCGCTCGCTTTCATTACTGCTTATTTGAGCTGGAATCTCTTCTATAGGAACGCCCTTATTCAAAAGAAGAAAAGCAATCTTTTCTTTAATGAGGATATTGTTTGGTTCTATCCTTTCTAATTCCAATAGAAGATCAGTTGCTGGCTTTAAGTTATCTTCCCTTAACAGCAGATCAGAAAACTCATAAATGAGTTCAGGGGAATTGGTCTTTGTTATCCCTTCTGCAAGAACTTCCATGGCCTTCTCATTATCCCCTTTTATTGAATATAGGAAAAAGAGATGGAGGTAGGAGAGATGACAGGCAGGTTCTTTTTCCTTTGCAGCAAAGTATAGTCTCTCTGCCTCTTTCAGCTTTCCCTCTGCCTTTCTTGCCAGACCCATTCCAACCAGAGAATAGGCACTCTCTATCTTTGCCTTCTCAAAGGATGAATAAGCCAATGTGTATGATCCCTGATAGAGATACCAGAGACCATCTCTTATTGACTCATAAAATGGCGGACAATTAGTAAGGTCTATCTTCTTATAGAGAGTAGGTTCGCCCTCCTTTTGGTAACAGTCTGCTAAAAGAAAGAGAAGATATGGACAAGGCTTTCTCTCTAACTCTTTAGAGAATATAGCCCTTGCCTCTTTTACCTTACCCTTGGAAAGATTGGCTCGTCCATCTATTATGGCATCTGCAAAGGAGATGCTTGCAAAAATTAGAACAGATCCAACAATTCTTCGCATATTTTGTGAGAATTATATCTTCTTTTTGAGTAGAAAGCAACTTTGTTTTAGTTCAGGCAGAACCTCCCCACTTTACTAAAAAATGTCAAGTGAAATTCAAAGTTCAACAAAACCCTTTGACATTTGGGCATTTGACATTGATTTGACATTTGGATTTTGACATTTGAACTTGAGACTATTGGTCGAGAAAAACAGCAGATTTTGCTCAAGTTTTGCAAATTTGCCAAAGTCTAATTATCTATACAGAACTTTTGCAAAAGTTGGGGAGGTTCTGAGTCAAATAATTCTCACTTGCAAAACTCTTTGGAAGGCTATTATAATAGGGTGATGAAGAGGGTGGCGAAATCTCATAAAGAGAAAGTGATAAAACCTTCTGTAAAATCCCCTGTAGTTACGGTGATGGGCCATGTTGACCATGGAAAGACTTTGCTCTTAGATAGCATTCGGGATGCAGATGTTCTCTCCTCTGAGAAGGGTGGCATCACCCAGCATATTGGTGCTTACAAGATAAAGGTAAAGGGCGGCGAGATAACCTTTATAGACACACCAGGCCATGAGGCATTTACAGCCATGAGGGCAAGGGGAGCCAAAGTTACGGATATTGTCGTCCTTGTTGTAGCGGCAAGCGAAGGCGTTATGCCGCAGACTATAGAGGCGATAAACCACGCTAAATCTGCGAAGGTGCCTATCATTGTGGCTATAAACAAGATAGACCTGCCAGAGGCAAATCCAGAACAGGTAAAAAAACAACTGATGGAGCATGGGCTTCTTGATGAGAAGTTGGGAGGCACAACCCTATTCTGTGAGGTCTCAGCCAAGAAGAAGAAGGGCTTAAAGGGGCTACTTTCTACTATCCTTCTTGAGGCAGAGATGCTTGAGCTTCAATGCGACCCAAAGAGACCAGCTTGTGGCGTAGTCATAGAAGCAAAGATAGACAAGGGAAGGGGTCCTGTAGCTACGGTTCTAATTCAGAACGGCACATTGAGGGTAAAAGATCTCTTTGCTACAAACTTTGATATTGGCAGGGTAAGGGCGATGTTCGATGATACTGGAGAGAGCATAAAAGAGGCAGGGCCATCTACGCCGGTAGAGATATTAGGCTTTTCTGTTCTGGCAAAAGCAGGAGATGCATTTAGGGTAATATCTGAAAAAGAGGCAAAGGAGCTTGAAAAGAGTAGAAAGGAGCAAAACATCCCAAGCTTTATCCCACCAAAGCTCACCCTTGAAACATTCTTTGCCAAGATAGAGAAGAAGGAGGTAAAGGAGCTTCCTCTGATCATAAAAACAGATGTTACCGGGACAAAGGAGGCTATCTTGACAAGTTTAGAAAAGCTCTCTTTCTCTGAAAAAGCAAGACTGTCTATCATCCACTCGGGTGTGGGAAGCATACTTGAGTCAGACATTATGTTGGCAAAGTCTGTTCAAGGTTTGGTCATTGGGTTTAACATCAAGCCTGAAGCAAGAATAAAAACCCTGGCTGCAAAAGAGGGTGTGAAGATATACATCTATGATGTTATTTACAAACTTATTGAGGATATAGAGAAAGCGACATTAGGGCTTTTGCCACCAGAGTATAGAGAGAAGGCTATTGGTCGGGCTGTTGTCAGGCAGGTTTTTAAGATAAAGAAGGATTTTATTGCTGGCTGCTTCATTGAGGGAGGAAAGGCTCAAAGAGGGGCAAAGGTAAGGGTTTTAAGGCTGAATAAGGTTATTGGTGAAGGAAGCATCTCTTCTCTAAAGAGGTTCAAAGAGGATGTCTCTGAGGTAAAAATAGGCCTTGAGTGTGGAATGAGTCTATCTGGAATAAATGATATTAAAGAAGATGATACGATAGAAATATTTATAAGAGAGGAGGTAAAATAGTCTATAGATGAACATAAAAGAGAAGATAGCTTCACTAAAAAGGATCCCAATCTTTTCTAAGGTTCCCGAAGTGAATCTGGTTGAGATAGCCAAGTTACTGACCATAAGAAAGTTTAAGGACCAAAGTCTCATCATTGAAAAAGGGAAGAAGAATGATGCCTTTTATATTATCTGGGAAGGAGAGGTTGATGTGATTATAGACGATAATATATCCTTGCTCAAAAATGGGGACTACTTTGGGGAGATATCCTTGAGAGAAGGAAGGGAGGCAACAGCGACTGTTAGAGCAAGATGCCCTGTCTCTCTGCTCTCATTACAGGCAGATGACTTTCAGGTTGTGCTTTCTAAAAACCCTGTTATAGAGGAGTATCTTGAGTTTCGTTCTGAGTTTGGGAATTATATATTTTAAGGTAAGCAGTCAGCAATAAGCAGCCAGAAAATAGTTGAAAACTGGAAGTTACTATGCGATTGACTATAAAAGAAGAGATAGAAACAAGACTATCTGAGGTTATCAAAGAGACATACCCAGAAAAACCTATTCCCATTTCCCAGGTAGAGCCAGAAAAGAATCCAACCTATGGGGACCTATCCTCAAACATCGCCTTTACCTTGTCAAAACTCCTGAAAAAGTCTCCAGGCGAGATAGCCGAAAGATTAGCAAAGAACCTTTCTGGAGGAATCATTGAGAAGGCAGAAGCCCTAAAAGGCTTTGTCAATATGTGGGTCTCTCAAGGGAGGCTTTGCTGCCTCCTGCCAGAGATAGAGGAGAAGAAAGATGCCTTCGGCAGATCAAATTTTGGCGGAGGAAAGAGGGTTCTTCTTGAGTTTGTCAGTGCTAATCCTACAGGACCTCTTCATATCGGGCATGGCCGGGGTGCTGTCTATGGAGATGTGCTGGGAAATATCTTATCCGCTTCAGGTTTTCTGGTAGAACGGGAATACTATGTGAACGATACAGGCAACCAGATAGAAAGATTGGGTGAGTCGGTTAAACACAGGTATCTTGAGCTTCTTGGCGAAAAAGGGAAATTTCCAGAAGAAGGTTACAGCGGCGAGTATATTGCAGATATTGCCAAGAAGATAAAGGAAGACTATGGAGAGGGGGCAAAAGATAAGGATGCTATCTATTTTGGAAAGATCTCTTTAAAGATACTCCTTTCTGATATACAAAAAACTCTTTCTGACTTTTCTGTTCGCTTTGACTCATTCTTCTATGAAAGCAGTCTATACGAAAAAGGCGAAGTAGAAAAACTGCTCTCTGATCTTTCTTCTGCTGCCTATAAAAAGGACGGGGCTTTATGGCTTGCAACCTCAAAGCTCTCTGATGAAAAAGACAGGGTTCTGGTGAGAGAGGATGGCAGACCAACATACTATGTAGCAGACCTTGCCTATCATAGGGATAAGTTTGACAGGGGCTTTTCCCTGGCTATCAACCTTTGGGGTACTGATCATCACGGCTATGTAGAAAGAATAAAGAGCGGCCTCAGGTTTCTGGGTTATGACCCGAAAAGGCTGGATATTATTCTCTATCAATTGGTCGCACTAAAAAGGGGAAAGGAGCTTGTCTCTATGTCAACAAGAAAGGGTGAGTTTATCACTTTGGATGATGTCCTTCGAGAGGTTGGCAAAGATGCGGCAAGGTTCTTTCTCTTGATGCGAAAACATGATGCTCACTTGGAATTTGATTTAGAGTTAGCAAAGAAGGAGTCGTCTGAAAATCCTGTCTATTATGTCCAGTATCTCCATGCCAGGTGTTCAAGTATATTAAGAGAGGCAGAAACACGAGGGGTTGCCTTTATTCCAGCGGATAAAGCAGACCTCTTACTCCTTCAAAGGGAAGAGGAGCACAGGTTAATGGCAAAGATTGGTCTATTTGGCGATGAGATAAAACAGGCTGCAAAGCTCTACCAACCCCATAGAATCCCCTTATATCTTATGGAATTGGCTGGAATCTTTCATAACTACTACCACCATCACAAGGTTCTCTCAGAAAACAAGGAGCTTTCGCAGGCAAGGCTTGTCCTGATAAATTGTGTTAAGATTGTAGCTAAAAATGGACTCAACCTTCTTGGCATCTCTGCTCCAGAGAAGATGTAGATATACTCAAGAAACACGAGGTTTACCGAAAAAATATGTGATAAAAGGGAGGATAGGATTCAAGGGTTTAAGTGATGGATTCCCTTGATTTCATCTCATCCTTGACGCCTCTCTTCCTTGAACCCTTTTAAGAACAAAATTTTTGCTAGACCTGATCTCTTCTCGGTATATTATAAAAGTCGAAACACTTTACCCATCTTAAAGTAAAATTAAAAAGGATTCAAGGAATCAAGGGGTGGAGGGGGAGATGAAAGAAAGATTTGTTAATTCTTCAAACACTTG
>JAGUXG010000054.1 GCA_020061965.1 bacterium | reverse complement strand
TTTTTCGCATAAAAAATGGAGAAAAATTTAAGATGAAAGGTTTAATTTAGAGCAAAAAGATAATCTTGCATCAAGGGTAGAGAAAAATAGGAATTTATGAAACCTTAGACAATCTCCTCGCCAACTTTATAGCTGAAAGCATACTCTTCTCAGAAGCAATATTCTTTCCGGCAATGTCAAAGGCACAGCCGTGATCAGGGGATGTTCTGATAAAGGGAAGTCCAAGGGTCAGATTTACAGCTGTATCGAAGGCAAGCATCTTCAATGGAATGAGTCCCTGGTCGTGATACATAGCTACAAACGAGTCAGCTTCTTTTAGGAAAGCAGTATCTGGCGGAAAGGGTCCATCTACGGATATACCTTCTTTAGTTGCTCTCTTGATAGCCTTTTTTATCTCCTCTTCTTCCCTGCCAAAAAGACCGCCTTCTCCAGCATGAGGATTTAGACCCAGAACCAAAACCTTTGGCTCTTTTATTCCAAACCACAAGACCAGAGCAGAATGACTGAGCTTTATCGCCTGATAGACCCTATCCTTTGTGATTTGAACAGGAACATCAGCCAGAGGGATATGAATGGTAACGAGCGTAACCTTAACAGGCTTGCTCACAAACATCATAGCCACCCTGCTCTTAGAAAGGGAAGCTAAAAGGTCGGTATGGCCAGCAAACTTATACCCAGCCAGAGAGATTGCCTCCTTGCATATTGGAGCAGTGACCATAGCCTCTATCCTCTTTTCCCTGATGAGGGAAAAGCACTTCAGGATATATTCGTATGACGCCTTTCCTGTCTCTTGTGAAAACCTGCCTATTTTGAATCCCCTGATATTTTTCAGGTCTAATAGATTTGGTTCATTGAGGCTCATCTCGGATATATCCTCTATCGACCGTATCTTTCTATAGTTAAAAAAGGCATTCTTCTCTCCGATAACCAAGGGTGTACAAATGTCAGCCACAAAATCCAGAGCCTTAGCTATAACCTCCGGTCCTATCCCAGCAGGATCTCCCATCGTTATTCCAATGATTGGCTTCTTATTCATTGATTAAATTATACTGAGGGTCTATCTATTTTATCAAATTTAATCAAAAAAATCTTTTGACACAAAGAGTCTGTTGGGATTAGAATATAATAATGTTAGGCTCAAGTAGGGGCAGAAGATATTCAGCTACTTTACTGAGACCTATCGTTGTTCTTCTAAATAAGTTCAAGGTTAGTTGTGATGCTTTGACTCTCATCGGGTTAGTCGGGGCTATTTTAGCCGGCTTCTTTTTTGCTAAAGGAAGCTTCCTTGCAGGTGGGGTCTTAATTCTTGTTTCAGGCATCTTTGACCTGATGGACGGAGAGCTGGCAAGATTTAGTCTCAAAGAGACAAGATTTGGAGCGTTTCTTGATTCAACGCTTGATAGATGCGGAGATTCTGCCATATTCTGTGGAATTATCTATTATTTTAGGTTTTCAGAGCTTTATTTAATTTTAGGTTTGGCTACTTTGGTTGGTGCATTTCTCACTTCATATACAAGGGCAAGAGCAGAGAGTTTTGTTGACAAATGTTCAGCTGGGCTGATAGAAAGACCTGAGAGGCTTCTCTTGATTATAACTGGGAGTTTTTTCCAGAAGATGGAATGGGTACTGTGGCTATTGGCTATATTGGGCAATCTTACAGTCATTCAAAGAATAGTGTATATAAAAAAGATCATCAAGTGATTTTTATAAGGAGATAAAAGATGAAAAAGATTAGGGTTGGTATTATTGGGGTTGGAAATTGTGCTTCATCCTTGATTCAAGGGATAGAGTATTACAGGGGAAAGAGTGAAGCTATTGGGTTGATGCACTTTGATTTAGCTGGCTATAAACCCAGCGACATAGAGTTCGTCACAGCCTTTGATATTGACAAGAGAAAGGTGAATAAAGACCTTTCAGAGGCCATCTTTGAAAGACCAAACTGCACCAAGAAGATAGCAGATGTCCCTCTGATGAATGTTGAGGTAGAGCTTGGCTTTCTTTTGGATGGCGTGGCACGGCATATGCTCAATTACCCAGAAGAGCGGACATTTGTTATTGATGAATACTTAGATGACTTTGTCCCTGAAGAAAAGGCTGTCGCAGAAAAGCAGAGAATTGTGGAGACCTTAAAAGAAAAGGCTGTGGAGGTTCTGATAAATTACCTGCCAGTAGGTTCTCAAAAGGCAGTAGAGTTTTACATGGAATGTGCTTTAGAGGCAAGCTGTGCCGTCATAAACTGCATACCTGTATTTATTGCCTCTAATTCCGAATGGGAAAAAAGGTTCAAGGAAAAGGGCATTCCCATCATAGGCGATGATATTAAATCGCAGGTCGGTGCAACGATTACACACCGTGTTTTGACCAAGCTCTTTGAGGACAGGGGAGTGAAATTGGAGAGGACATATCAGTTAAATACCGGTGGAAATACAGACTTTCTGAATATGCTCAATAGAGATAGGCTTGCCTCAAAGAAGATAAGCAAGACTCAATCTGTTCAGTCTCAGCTATCAACACCATTAGCCCCTGAAAACATACACATAGGTCCATCTGACTATGTTCCCTGGCAAAAGGACAACAAGGTCTGCTTTATCAGGATGGAGGGAAGCGGGTTTGCCGATGTTCCTCTTAATTTAGAGCTGCGGCTGTCTGTTGAAGATTCGCCCAATTCAGCAGGTGTGGCCATAGATGCCATAAGGTGTATAAGGCTTGCACTTGATAGAAAGATTGGAGGTACCTTGATAGCTCCATCTTCTTACTTTATGAAGTCTCCACCTGTCCAGTATCCAGACTCTGAGGCAAAAATAATGGTGGAGGAATTCATCAAAGAAAAGCTGTAAGTCGTAAGCTATAAGGATTAAGCTAAAAAGAGCAGATTCTTTACTTAATCCTTCCTGGCTTAAACTTTTAATAAAATGATTAGATTCGGAGATAAGAACAACCTATATTGCTCCTTCTGTGGAAAGCAAAAGGATGAGATTGAAACCCTGATAGCTGGGCCAGGGATATACATCTGCAATGAGTGTGTAGGCATGTGCAACACCATATTGGAGGATAAAAGGGAGAGGGAAGCAAAAAAGAAGAAAAGGAAGAAGAAGACACCCACGCCAAAGGAGATAAAGATAAGGCTTGATGAATATGTAATTGGTCAGGAGAAAGCGAAAAAGGTTTTGTCTGTAGCTGTTCATAACCACTATAAAAGAATAGTTGCCGAACAAGTTCAAGATGATGATGTAGAGATTGAAAAGAGTAATATTCTCTTGATTGGACCAACAGGTTCAGGAAAGACGCTTTTAGCTCAAACCTTAGCTCGCATCCTTCATGTGCCATTTGCTATTGCTGATGCCACAACCTTGACTGAGTCAGGTTATGTTGGAGATGATGTTGAGAGCATTCTCTTTCGGCTCATTCAAGCTGCAGGGGGCGATGTCCAGAAGGCAGAGAAAGGGATCATCTATATTGATGAGATAGACAAAATTGCGAGAAAGAGCCAAGATACAGCCTCCATCACCAGGGATGTTTCAGGAGAAGGGGTTCAGCAGGGACTCCTCAAGATAATAGAAGGAACAATAGCCTATGTTCCTCCTCATGGTGGAAGGAAGCATCCAGAGCAACAGCTTATTCCTCTCAACACTCAAAATATACTCTTTGTTTGTGGGGGTACCTTTATCGGTCTTTCTGATATTATTCAGAAAAGGTTAAAAAACAGGGTTTTGGGTTTTGGCAGAAGCCTCACGAGCAAAGATGAAAAAGAGGAGATGCTTCCCTTTGTTACACCAGACGACCTCTTAAAGTATGGATTAATTCCTGAGTTTGTCGGAAGACTGCCAGTTGTTACTACCCTCTTTTCGCTCTCAGAGCAAGATATGGTAATGGTTTTGAAAGAACCAAAGAATGCACTTATCAAACAATATAAAAAGCTCTTTGCTTACGAAGATGCAACCTTAGAGTTTTCCGATTCTGCAATTACTGCCATAGCTGCAGAAGCTTGTAAAAAAACAATGGGTGCTAGAGTACTCAGGTCAATCATAGAAGAGATAATGCTTGATATTATGTTTGAACTACCATCAAATAAAAAGTACAGGAACTATCTTATCACCGAAAAAATGGTCAGGGGAAGAACTCAAGAAAAGGTCTTGTTAAAAGAGACGGCATAGAATGTATACCCAATGAAAACAGCCTTTACAAAAAAATATGTGATAAAAGGTGGAATCCTTTATAAAGGATTCCAAGGATTCAAGGATTTAATGATTTCGCTTTCACTCGCCCCCTTGAACCCTTTTAGCTTAAATTTTCACAAGCCTGATTTGTTTTGGTATAACTACTAAATTCCTATTTTTTTCTACCCTTGATGCAAGATTATCTTTTTGCTCTAAATTAAA
>JAGUXG010000034.1 GCA_020061965.1 bacterium | reverse complement strand
CCTTCTCTCTACATAGGGCTTAGTCTCTATCTCCTTGGGTGGGGTCTTTCCTTCTATTGTTATGGCTTCAGTCTGGATAGGCTGGTGTCTGGTGTTTTTCTTTGTTGATACTACTCTAGCTCCAATAACCTCTATTGCTTCTTCAGAAAAAAGATCTTTTTGGGGAGAAAAATTTGTCAATAATAAGATTGGAGAAAGCGGCTGGATTAAATCTTCTTGGATAGTTTCTGTCTTCGGTTTTGAAAGAAAGAATTTGGGCAGAATTTTACCTTTAAATAAGTCCTTCGGCAGGGGAAGAGTCTCTTTCTGCAAAAGACCAAAAATCCCCTCTTTCCAAATCTTTGTTGGTAAAAAAACAGACTTCATTCTTTTTCATCTTCCCCTCCTATTCCATAATAATATCAATCCCGAAGTAAACTTGCAACCTTTATTCTCAGAACTTCCCCAACTTTTGCAAAAGTTCTGCTCTGTCAAAATTTATCTTGAAATAACCAGAGATTTGGTATCAGAGAATTTTCCTGCCTTCAGTTGATAGAAGTAGAGTCCATTGGCTACCTTCTGATTTGAGTTATTGGTGAGGTCCCAGCGTGCCGCACCGCCCTGTTCTAATGTTTTGTAAAACCTCTTCGGTTTATAGCCAACATCTATATTCTTTACCACCTGACCAAGGATATTATAAACCTTGATCTCAACCTCTGCTCCCTCTGCTAATTGATATGGAATCCAGACGCCATTTATGGCTGGGTTTGGTACTGATTGAAATAAAGCAGAATATACAGGACCTGCAGGCTCTACCTGAATGCTTTCTGTAGTATAATCCTTTCTTCCTTCAACATCAAGGAGGAGTGAATCTTTGGCAATCTCTATCCTACTTGTTGGGTCCTCTGTTAATACTTCAAACTCTATTTTAACCACTCTACCTGAGCCAGAGATTCCATTCTCTATATCTCTTCCAGCATCATCTATCTTGATTAAGCCATCCATAAGCTCATACTTAAAGGGAAAACCATCTTTGAAGTAATCGCCTTCTTCCACGAGATTCGGTTTGAGCTTGCTTGAGTCGTATCTTATTTCTAAGCCGCATCCAAATAAATTTGCCCCATCTGTAAGCCTTGCCTCTATAGAAAACCTTTTTCCTTTTTCAGCCTCTACCTTTCCTGGCAATAGAACAAACTTTGGAATGATGCTCTCTGTTTGTTGAGCCTTTTTCTTATTGCTCCATCTCCACATCTGGATGAATATGAGCAGGTCATACACATCTACCTTTCCATCTTGTGTTGAGATTATGCACGGTGGTGTTCCTGTGCTCCCCTTTCCTCCCAGGTCACCCCTTGAATCTTTTGTTCTCCAGTATTGAATGAAAAGCAAAAGGTCATAAATATCCATCTTCTGATCTGGTTTTCCACCTTCCTTCCCTCCAAAATCTCCTATGTATCTGGCTGTGATAGAACCTGTCTTTGCTGATATATTGCTTACCGAATCAAGAACAGTTAAAATTATCGTTCCAGTCGCAAACCTTGTGATTGTAGTTATGCCTACACCTTTTGCAAAAGCAAGGTTAGAAGATGTAATCGTGCCTATGTTTGGCAGAATTGTGACTGAGTTATTATAGTTCTCCAGGATATTTCCTTCCTGATTTTTGGCTGTAACTGTTATGGTAAATGGCCTGCCAACATACACATCATTGGGATATGAAAGGAGAAAGTCTGAAAGAGAGTATTGAAAAATCTGGCAGGGAAGAGCAACATACGGAATCTGAATTGCTTCTATCTTCATAAGAGAACTCTCTGTCCCAATCTCTATCTTACTTGTTGGATTATCAATCAAAGATTGAAAAACAGCGTTTATGGCTATTGTTTCAGTTCCAGTGAAGGAGCCACTAAAATTTCCTGCTGAAATTTTAAGTCGTCCTTTCTCAACCTCTTCCAATTCAATGAGTGCAGTAACTGCTTTTCCTAATGTTGGAGAGCCTATTAAGGCTATCTTTGTTAGGTCAAACAGAAGGTATAGCTCTACTGCATCCAGACCTTCAACATTCTCAACCCAGACATTTACTGTAAATGTCCCATATTTTTTCGTATAAACTGTCTCTGGCACAACCCTGACTCTGGTCGTGGCTGTCTGCACCTCAGTTATATTACTGAAGCAGGTTAGGGTCCCTGGCTGATACCAGCCAATGACATCACCTGGCATATCTGCTGCAGACTCAGGGTTACCTGGAACATTTGCTACAAGGATTCCTCTGTCTCCTCCATTTACTATCGCTCCAAAACCCTCTGAAATTCCAAGCCCCATCATAACCAATCCCAAAACTATTAGTCTCTGCATTTTAAGCACCTCCTAAAACTAAAATTTTCTTTTTCTTAAGTATAACATATTTTTTTGAGTTTGTCAGTAAAAATTATCACGAACATTTTTTATTTCTCCTGTAAATCTCCTGTAAAACCAACTGAATCAATTGACCAGGACCAACTTCGCTAATAATACATTTCAGTTTTTCAGCCTTGCTCAAAGGCTCGCAATTCTCATGCCAGGCACTCTCATACCAATACCTGTCCTGACCCATGATCCCTTCCAGCACACAGTGCTTTGGCAACTATATAAGGTAATATGAGAAAGATATTACCTGACACAAGATTATGGAGATGCTAAGCAAGTAGTAAAACTGATTAAGGATGAACATAATGTAAAATTGCCAACCGACTCAATGCT
>JAGUXG010000208.1 GCA_020061965.1 bacterium | reverse complement strand
ATTTATTTTGCCTTTTGTCAAAGAACAACTTTAATCTCGGTAAAAATATTTATCAAAATCTAGTTTTTTTTGCAAACCTGTTGTGGAAGGGTATAATATACCCCAAATAAATCAGCCTTTCCAAAACTCTAAAGTCCAATAATCTGAAAATTTTCAGTCAATAACGAATATAGCTCATCTCTATACTGAGGAATATCTTCAAAGAAGTTTATACTCAAGAAACATAGGTCTACCGAAAAAATATGTGATAAAAGGGGTCAAGGATTCAAGGGGGACAGTCTTTCAAGGATTCAAGTGTTTGAAGAATTAACAAATCTTTCTTTCATCTCCCCCTCTACCCCTTGATTCCTTGAATCCTTTTTAATTTTACTTTTAGATGAGTAAAGTGTTACTTGTTTTTTAACTTTCTCTCAATAAACCTTTTGCTTTCTCCCTTGCCCATTTGTCTGCCATTAGAATATCCTCTATCTTTGGATTATCAGTTACAGAATGTGCAGAAAGGACTTCTTCTATTAGCTTTGGAATCCCCATAAAAGGAATTTCTCCATTCAAGAAAGCCTCAACTACCACTTCATCCGCAGCATTTAAGACAGCTGGCATAGTGCCACCCTTTTCTAAGCTAAAGTATGCCAGAGAAAGGCAGGGAAACCTTTTTATATCAGGCTTTCTAAAGGATAACTTACTTACCTCGGTTAAGTCAAGCGGCTTTATCAGGCTCTTGCTCCTCTCTGGATAGGTTAAGGCATAGGCTATAGGCAGGGCCATATCTGGATTGGATAACTGGGCAATCACTGTGCCATCAGAGAATTCAACAGCAGAATGGAGGATGGCCTCAGGGTGGACAACCACTTCAATATCTTTGGGTTTAAGATTAAATAATCTCGCAGCCTCAATCACCTCCAAGCCTTTATTCATCAAGGTGGCAGAGTCTATGGTGATTCTCTTTCCCATGGCCCAGGTAGGATGAGAAAGGGCTTCATCCCTGGAAATATTTGTTAAGTCTTCTCTATCTAAAAATGGACCACCAGAGGCAGTAAGGATAATTCTTTTGGGTTCATACCTACCTTGCAAACACTGAAATATGGCTGAATGTTCACTATCCACAGGGATTATCTCTGCTCCACTCTTTTTTGCCTCCTTCATCAATATATCCCCAGCCAAAATCAAAGCCTCTTTGCTGGCAATGGCTATCCTCTTTCCTCGTTTTATGGCTGTCAAGGCAGGAAGTAGAGATTCTGCGCTGCTTATGGCAACCAATACTATATCTGCTTCATCTAATCCTGCCACAGAGGAGGACGCAGATTCTCCATAAACGACTTCAGATTTTGTATCGGCGAGATTTCTTTTGAGTGCTTCTCCTTCTAATTCTTCAGCCACTCCTATTATCTTTGGTGAGAATTCCCTTGCCTGGGAAGCAAGAAGTTCAACATTCCTTCTGGCAGAAAGCCCAACTACTTCAAATCCAGGGACTTTTCGTATCACAGAAAGGGCAGCCAGACCGATTGAACCAGTAGAGCCAAGAATAGTTACTTTCCTCACTTTATCGCCAGCATCTTTTCAATAGCTACACTTGCTTTTGGGGATATCTCTTTGCTTATCTGTATCTCATGAACCTCTTCTTCAAGTGACCACAAGACCTTTTCTAATGTGGTGAGCTTCATATTTGGGCAGATAGCTAATTCTGCGGCAGGATAAAATTCTTTTTCTGGGTTTTCCTTCTTCAGCCTGTAAATGATGCCAAGTTCTGTGCCGATGATAAACTCCTTCTTGTTGCTCTCCTTCACACATTTGAGCATGCCACCTGTTCCAAATATCTCATCAGCAAGCCATAACGAATCCTCTCGGCACTCAGGATGGAGGATGACGCAAGCCTCTGGATACTTCTTTTTCTTCTCGGCAATCACCTCTGGGATTATCCTCATATGGGTTGGACAGAACCCGGACCAGAGAATAAGCTCCCTATTTGTCTTCTTTGCCACATAAGCGCCAAGCCACTGGTCAGGCACAAAGATTATCTCTTTGCCCTTTTCAATCTTGGAGATAACATTGATAGCATTGGCTGAGGTGCAACAGATATCAGCTTGAGCCTTTATCTGGGCAGATGTATTCACATAAGCAACCACAACCGCATCTGGGTGAGAGGCTTTTAGCTTTTTGAGTTCCTCTGGAGAAGCCATATCAGCCAGAGGACAGCCAGCATTTTCATCAGGAAGAAGAACCATTTTATCTGGCGAGAGAATCTTGGCAATTTCAGCCATAAAATGGACACCACAGAAGACGATAATATCTGCTGTGGTAGATTGAGCCCTCTTTGAGAGGTCAAGGGAATCTCCTAATAAGTCAGCTATATCCTGAACCTCTCCTATCTGATAGTTATGAACCAGAATGACTGCATTCTTCTTCTTCTTAAGCTCTAAAATCTTATCCTGGATCTTCATCTAAAGAGTCTCTGTAAAACAACTTCTCGTTCCCCTGTGGCAGGCAACACCTGTCTGTTTCACCTTGATAAGAAGCGTGTCTTTGTCGCAGTCATAGAGTATCTTGGCAACATCCTGAAAGTTTCCTGATGTTGCACCTTTATTCCATAGTTCCTGCCTTGACCTGCTAAAAAACCAGGTTTTTCCTGTTTCAAGGGTCTTTTCCAAAGACTCTTTGTTCATATAGGCAAGCATCAGGATTTCGTTGTTATCCACATCCTGAATAATAGCTGGAATCAGACCATCACTATTAAAAGTAAGCTCTATCTTCTGCATGGACAATCACTTCTTCTTCATCTTCTCTATCATTTCAGGAGAGATGAGAATGCTTATCGGCACAAGCACAAGCCCTCCAATAATGAAGAGTGGACCAAGAAATAGCCTTCGTAGATAAAGGAGAAGAAATCCCAAAGCATATACTGCCACTGCTATAGCAAATATTTTTTTGTTCATTGGCTATAAATTATACGGTTTTACCTTTCCAAGAGTCAACCAGTTATTTATTGTCACTGTGTGATTCAGACATAAACCCTAAAAATTTCTCTAAAGTAAAATAGCCGTATGTGTTTAGGTGAAAAAGAAATGAAGCGTCATAGTGTCAAAGGGTCATAGTGTCAAAGTATAATCTCTCTGACGCTGTGACGCTCTGACGCTGTGACGCTGTGACGCTGTGACGCTGTGACGCTGTGACGCTCTGATGCTATAAGAGAAGAAAAGGCTAAACACACGTGTGCCAAGAAGCTCTTTGAATTCTAATTGGCTTAAAAGGTGTCAATCATCGTAAATGTCTGTGAGCGATGTAGTCTGGGGTGCAATCTTATGGAGTAATCTGAAGGGTTGAAACCACCCGACAAATT
>JAGUXG010000177.1 GCA_020061965.1 bacterium | reverse complement strand
TGTTGTAGGTTGTAAGTTGTAGGTTGAAGAAGTAGAATAAATAACATACAACATCCTAAACTTACAACCTCAGGCTCTCTTTGTAAACCTGATTTACTTAGGTATACTTATAGCTTTATTGTCTGGTCCCTTCTTGCACCAACAGAGACAAGAGAAATCTTTACTCCCAATACTCCTTCTATTGCCTCAAGATAATCTCTTGCCTCCATTGGAAGCTCTGAATACTCTTTGATGTTGCCTATATCTCTGCACCACCCAGGAAACTCAATATATACTGGCTCTATCTCACTCCAATCTGAAATCCATGGCTGAAACTCACAAGGTTTGCCATTCATCCTGTATTCTGTGCAGACCTTTATCTTGGGAAGGTCTGAGAGGACATCCAACTTTGTGATGACCAATGAGTTCACGCCATTCACCTCTGTGGCATACCTTGCCGCAACCAGATCAAGCCAACCGCATCTCCTGGGTCTTCCAGTTGTTGCTCCATACTCCCTTCCTTTCATTCGTAAGTTTTCTCCAGTATCCTCTTTTAGCTCTGTTGGAAATGGGCCCTCTCCAACCCTTGTGGTATAAGCCTTTATCACGCCCATTATCTCGGAAATCCTATTGGCAGGGATTCCAGTGCCAACAGAGATTCCGCCTACAGTTGTATGAGAAGAGGTGACATAAGGGTATGTTCCAAATCCAATATCTAAGAGTGTGCCTTGTGCTCCTTCAAAGAGGATTGGTTCTGAATCGGCAATGGCTTTGTTTAACACGGCCCTTGTATCAACAAGGTATGGCTTTATCCTCTCAAAAAGAGAGAGATACTCACTGCGAATCTCTTCTTGTTTGAACTCTTCCTTAAGGATATACTCCTTTTGTAAAAGATTCAGCTCTAACTTCTCCACAAAGAGTTTTTCATCCAACAGGTCTGCCATTCGTATCCCACACCTGCCAACCCTGTCAATGTATGCAGGACCAATCCCCCTCATTGTCGTGCCTATCTTCTGGTTCTTCTCTATGACACCGTCAATGAAGATGTGATACGGCATGATCAGATGGCAACCAAGGCTTATATAAAGGTTTGGGGTTATTCCCTTCTCCTCTAAAAGGGCCATCTCTTTTAATAACTCCTTTGGATTGATGACCACACCATCGGAGATGACCCCTATCTTTTTAGGATGCAAAACCCCTGAAGGAAGGAGATGGAAGACAAATTCAAATCCATCCACATCTACAGTATGACCAGCGTTATTTCCACCTTGATAGCGGACAATGTAATTATAATCTTTAGCAAGAAGGTCAACAATCTTTCCCTTTCCCTCATCACCCCACTGAAGACCAATGATAGCAAGATTCATAATAAAAGTTTATAGGCTATACTTTGCAAAAGTCAATCTTTTCTTGGGCATAAGATCAAATGAGATAGTGCACTGAAACCTGCTGGCAAAGACTAAAAGATAGATTCAGAATTGAATTGACCAAGTGTATAGCTCACAAATAGATCAAGGAAGCACCAAGGAATGCTGCCTGTGTCCTGTGGACAAAGTCAAAGGCAATAAGGATATGGGCGATAAGGGGTATAGCCAAGGCAATCCAGAACCCTGAGCTAATCCTTCGGCTCTATTTATTTTTTATACGGGATGGAAGGGATTTGAACCCTCGATCTTCAGGTTGACAGCCTGATATGTTAACCTGGCTACACCACCACCCCGCAATTTAGGCAAGAATCATTGGAAGAGGATCTAATTCCTCTTTAATGGATTTAATGACAATCCTATGTCTCTAAGGTAAAAGCACCCAAAAGATTGTTTTGGAACTACGGAATATACAGCTCCTGAGTCAATCAAAAACTCAATCTCCTATGTTATCTTAGAATTTTCTGGATTTCCCACTTCAATCTCTAAAACTGTAAGTCACATTTCATAAGCAAGAAAAAATGGGCGAAGCAGGATTTGAACCTGCGACCCCTTGCGTGTAAAGCAAGTGCTCTCCCGCTGAGCCATTCGCCCCTTTAAGCAATAAATAGTAAACAGTGAATGAAGAGTAGTTGTCAACTAATATGTAAACCCTAAAGAGAAGAGATGGCAATCGCGAACTACTGCCCAGTCCATATTTAGACCACAAAGCTCTCCTCCTAATCCGAGGGTTATAGCATCATCTTCTACTCCAAGGCGAATAGTCTCATCCCCTCTTATAAATTCTATACCCCAAAACCCTGTATTCTTACTTTCCTGATGACTGAACTGAGTAAAAAGGGTCATCTTTTCAGACCGCTTGAAGGATAATCCCATAATAAGACCTCTGCCTTGAGAGATATCGCCAATCTTTGAGGATATAAGATTTACCACCGAAAGGCCAAGATTTATCCTTTGCTTTGGAGAAAACAAGAGCCCACTATCAATTCCTATACTTCCTTCTTCTTTAATCTTCACAAACTTCAGATTCATTCCATAAAACAATCTACCTTTACCTTTTTTTCCATAAGCAAGATAGACCATCTTCTCATCCCCTCTCTTGACAAAGGAGACTGCTGCAACTCCACTGCGAACATCAGGATAGACTGTTGTCCACCAATCCCCTCTATTTTTATCTGTGGCATAGGAATATATCATCTGGCTATAGCTTCCAAAAGAAAGACCCGCAGGATTGACTAACATAGAAGATGGTTCAACCATTCCACAGACAGCCCCTCCTATTCCCATAGATCTTGCTCCTGTTGAAACAAAGCCCTTTTCACAGAATCCAGCACTTCCAAAGAAGAAGAATCCACAGATTATACAGATTTTCACAGATTCAATAGTCAATTTTTCATCTTTCATCTTATTTAGCCACCCTTATCTTGCCAGGGATTAAGACATTTCTTTCTCTCTCCTTTTCAGAAACAGTAACCTTCTCTTTGATTATCTTCCCTATAATCTCAACCCTTTTCTCCCCCAACCCCTTTTTGCCACCAAGCTCATTCTCTAACTCCATCTCCTTCCAAAAACTATCAATAAAGAGGTCAATGGCTGTCACCCTTGTCTTAAAGAGATAGCGGGTCTTATTTTCGCCCTTCTTATACATAACCTCCTTCTCTTTTTCTCTTGGAATTATGCCACCTGTATCCCCTGGTTCACTCTCAACTATCCATTTCACTTCACCCTTGTCATACACCTTTCCAGTAAATCTCTTCTCTTTTGCCTTCTCCTGTTGATACCAGAGCTGCGAGGAGTAGAAATCCTTCCACTGCCCCATCTTCTGATTGCATCCTGCAAAAAAGAGAGGTAAGAAGATCAGGTTAATTATTATTTTATCTGTGTTCATGCTCTCTGTCAATCTGTGGTTTCTGTCTCTTTGTGGTTATCTATAGGTTTTCTCAAGAGGAAGATGCTTCCATCAAACCTATCTTCAGAGGCACCAAGTAAAAGACCTATTCTGCCAAAGGTGAGCCTGCAACCAAGGCCATACTCTTCTATATTATCATATTCGGCTAAAATGGCTATGTTCTCTTTGATGGGTATTTCTACTCCAAAAAACTGCCTTGCTTTATTCTCCTTTGCCCAGAGATAGCCTCCACCAAGGTGGAGTGTAGCTTTTTCTTCTATCGGCAGAGAGATGGCAAGTAAAGCCTGCTTTCTCTCCTCTTTCTCCTTTTCTCGCATATTGTATTTAGAATAAAAGAGGTCAGCTCCAACCCATTCATTCAATCCATACTTTAAGCCTGCACCTAATCCCTCAATCCTCACCTCTGTCTTTAGGTCGCCTGTGGGAAGACCTGCTCTTAAGACAAATAGATTCGGATAATTCAGGGCTATTATCGCCTCCCCTGAAGATAAAGAATGGGCTGTAGGAATGGAGATGACCTCAGGACGTGCCTCTTTTTCCTTTACTGGAGGCATTAGAGGCTTTGGAAGGAGTGCGGATGTCAAATCCCTTCTCATCTCTACCTGGCCTTCAATCAGAATCTTCTCGCTTAAGGTAGTGAATCCATCCTTTTCTATCCGCACCTCATATAACCTTGACTGGATGTTAGATAAAGATATGGGTGTAAGACCAACAAGCTCTCCATCAAGATAAACCTTGGCATTCTGTGGGTTTGTGACCACAAGGAGAGAGCCTTTTTTTCCCTCTTGTTTAGACAGGGTTGAAAAGACTAATATAAGGGAAAGGAAAGAGTCTGTCTCTTCAGGGATAATCTCTGTCTGGAAAGGAAGATACCCTTCTTGCGAAATAGAGAGCAATCCCTTTTCTATATTTTTGATAATGATCGGGGTCTTTCCAATAAAATTTCTGTCTAAGGAGATATTTGCCTTTGGGCTACTGGTGATGAGGCAGGCTATCTTTCCATCAGAGATAGAGATAGCGGATTTTCTCACCGAGTCAAAGGTAGAAACCCTCTCTGAGCAAGAATAAAGCGCCTCAGCCTGGCTCTCTTTTGCCTTTGTTATCTCTGCCTGGCCAATCTTTTTGCCTTCTCTTATTATCTCCAGCTTATCCCCAATCTTAAACTCTCCAGAGATTATTATCTCATCACTTGAGATGACCTTTTCTATCTTATAAGACCTGCCAAGCTCAGACCAGAAGAGGCTGAGAATCCGCTCATTAAGGGTTTGGTCAAGCTCCCTTCTGGCGTTAATAAAAGAACAGGTGATGATGAGCGTCCCCTTTTTAGGTTCTGAAATCTTACCCTTTACCAGAATATCAGCAGAGAAGAGCTCACCCAAGCTTAGAGCTATCTCTGGAGTGAATCTGCCTATCTCTTTCTGTGTAGATAGAGGAAGAACCTTCTCTATCCTGTCCTTGTCTGCCAAAGAGAATCCTTGCTGAGGAAGGATGCTTGAAATAAGTGTTGCCAACCTCTCTTTACCCTTTCCATCAATAGTCTTATCCTCAAATGGCAGGAACGCAATCCTCTCAGCATATGCCATATTCCAAAAGAGTATACAAATAAATATCTTTTTCATTTTGCCTCCATGCTTTATTAGCTTGTTTGATTATATATTACCCAATCTGGTTTGATTTTGTCAAAATATATAGAGGAGATCGTGCTTACTATGTCAAATGATATATCTAATTACTACATATTGATAAATCGTAACACTTTACCTATCTGAAGTGTTCTTTGACAAAAATAAAAAAAATAGGGGTATCTACTTGACACCCCCCAATAAAATATGAGTAACTATTTACTCATCTGAAGTGTTTTTTCTTTAACCTATTGAAATTCAACAACTTACGAG
>JAGUXG010000037.1 GCA_020061965.1 bacterium | reverse complement strand
GACAATGGAGGAAAGGTTTAAATCTCCTGTCTTTATTGATAACGATGTTAATTGTGCTACCTTAGCTGAAGCAAGATTAGGAGCTGCTGCCGGAAAAAAGAATGTAATAGGTATATTTGTTGGAACTGGAATTGGGGGTGGAATCCTTATTGACGGCAAGTTGGTTCATGGTGCAACCTATAGTGGAGCAGAGATTGGTCATACCACTATCAATCCAAAAGGACCAGTCTGTATATGTGGAAGAAAGGGATGTCTTGAGGCATATTCTGGTGGCTGGGCAATTATGAAGTATGTGGGGCATAAGATAAAAAGCGTAGATGAGGTTGTCCGGCTGGCAGCAGAGGGAAAGAGACGGGCAAGCCTTTCCTTGGAGAGAGCAGGAAGAGCCTTGAGCATAGCTATAGCCAATCTTATTACCACATTAAGCCCGGATGTAGTTGTCCTTGGAGGCGGCGTAATAAAGGCCTCCCCGGCAATATTTGAAATGGTAAAAACCACAGCGCCTCTGATTGCTTTACCTGTCGCTATGAGAAGCGTCCAGATAAAGGTGGCTGAATTCAAGGAAGAGGCAGGATTTCTGGGTGCATCTTTATTGGTTGAGTAGAATTTATTGCTCAACTGCAGAGATACTTTCAGCAGACTTCCAGAAAAGTAGTTGTTTGGCCTTGATAAACCATCTTTCTATTCTCTTATGATGCGAGTCACTTTAGTCTCTATTTTGTTCAATATGGATTACTTTATTTTGATATTATAGCCCATCGACCCAAGCATCTGACGGGCATAGATATTTCCTGGGTCCTGTTGCAAGGTTATCTTGCATTCAGTGGCTGCTTTTGCCAATTCTCCCTTGCCATAGTAAACAGTTGCCAGATTATTTCTGGTGCTTATATCATTCGGGTCAATCTTTAGAACCTCCTGACATTGGATGATGCAATCATCCCACATATTGAGATTATAGTAAATAAGGGAGAGCCTCACCCTCACATCCTTCAGATTGATATTTGACGAGGCATATTCTTTGGGTATCTCTATCATTCTTTCCCAACAGGCTTTTGCTTCTTTCTCTTTTCCTCTATCCATATAGAAATAGCCAAGCGTCTCTAAATACTCCGGGTTATCGGGCCTAAAGTTTACAGCCTTCTCAAGGTAATAACGAGCTTCATCAAACCTTCTCTCATCCTTACAGATGACACCGATATAATGGTAGGATGGTCCATACAATGGGTCTATCTCTATCGCCTTTTTGTAAGCCCATGTAGCTAACTTTGACGCATCAATGCCACCTTTAAGATAATACCCTGTTCCCAGCGAATGCCAGAGAGAAGAGCTTGGTTCAGCATATCTTAAAGCCTGCCGTAAAAGTCTGATAGCTTCATCCATACCTTCGGACTTTCCTCCAAGAAGACGCATTTTGACTAATGGTTGATAGTAGCTCTCCTCAAATGGATACCAGAAGATAGCCTTTTTATAATATTGAGAAGCTATATCAGGGTATTTGGATTCTTCATAGACCCTGCCTGTCCTGAAATGAACATCAGCAATAAATGCTGGGATAAGGAGGATAACAGAGATGATAGAGAATACAATGAGGGTTCCAGAAATAGTCCAGATAGCTTCTCTCTTTTTTATAGAGATCTCTTCCAACCTTCCAGCAATCCCAGCTACAATCCCCATAGCCACAAAAGATAGGCTGGTAATCGTCGTTGCCCCAAAACTCATCTGGTTCTGAACAATGTATGCCACCTGAAGACCAAGCAAGCTTGTTATCAAAATTTTCTCCTTTGTAGGCTGGGTCTTTATGAGTCGTATTCCAAGGATAAAGAGGATAACAAATGTAGCATAATAGACAATAAGACCAGGTATGCCAAAATTTACAGCCACATCTAATATCTCATTGTGAGCCCTGTTTGTTCCAGAATACTCCGAGAACGACCTGACATAGGAGATGTCTCTATACTTTGGATAGACCATACCAAGAGTGTCTGGGCCTATTCCAAATAAGGGATAGTCTTGGACAATTCTGGCACAGGCTTTCCACATAAAGACTCTCACTTTAGCTGAGCCAGTAAAGGCTTCTGCGGTCTTATCTTCTTTCTCCTCAACAATATCTACCTTGGGAAGCAAATCTTGCTTGGGCGCCTTATTCAACATTCCATAAAACCTGTTGACTGTAGATGAGGGGCTTATGCTACAGGCCATAGTCATCAGTGTGCCAATGATTGTTATGATTGTAAGCTCTTTCTTTCTCTTCCAGGTAGATGGAGCTATGATAGAACCGCCAATAATAGGAGCAAAGAAAAATAGAGAGAGGAATATACCTCCAATACCTAAGCCCAAGGTATTGCCTATCGCCAGAAATTTGACAATAAGAAAGGAAGCTATCCCAAAGATAATAGAGACAGCTCCATAATAAAGGACTGAAAATCGCCAGCCAACAAGAAACAAAGAGATGAACCAAGAGGCAAAAAAGTATCCGATGAATGTTGCCCTTGTGTTGGCAAAAAGAAGAGAGAGGTAACAAAGAAGAAAGGATGCAGCGTACCATAGCCTTCTCTTTGGCTTATCGCAAGTAAGATACATAAACAAGGCTAAGGGTAAAACCATTGAAAGCCAGGCAGCATAGAAGACAGGGTTGCCAAAGGTTGAATGTATACTTGACCATGTTCCGCCTGACCACTGGTATGGGTCGCGTCCCAATCTCTGGATAAAGCCATAGATCATAGCAAATAGATTAGAGAATATGACCGTATCTATTATCCAGACAGCAGCATCTTTCCTTTTCTTGATTAGAATCTGGGTGATAAAAAAGAGCAGGATATAGCAAGTGATGGTAAAAAGCCCTTGATACCTGTTGTATGTGCCAATTAAGGATGTGTAAGGACGAATAGAGAAGATTGTGGAGAGCAAGGCTTGCCAAAAAAAGATAATCACAGGAAGATTGAGTGGATTATGAACAAAAGAGCAGCTCTTTTCTTTGAAGAATTTGCAGACCCAGATGATAAGAATAGCTGAGAGAAAGATTCTCATCACACCTACCTTGGTCATGTCAACGCTGCTTACTGGAACAAGGAAGATGAGTGGCACAATGAAGATAATAGGAAGGTATAGCCAGAAAATCCATTTCTCAAAAGATTCAGATTTTCTCTTCTTCATAAAGAAAGATTATAGCCTAAATATCCTTTTTATGTCAAAAATTAGTTAGACAATGTTACAGCTAAATGAAAATATTCTGTAACACTTTACCCACCCGAAGTCTTCTTTGACAAAAAAAATTATTAAGGAAAAATTAAATTATGCCGATATATGCCGATATATTAGGTGAGGGGAAACACCTAAATGTTACAGGCAAATAAGTATCTCAAGATTATTCTGGGGCTTTCCGCAGAAAACAAAGAGCTTCG
>JAGUXG010000195.1 GCA_020061965.1 bacterium | reverse complement strand
GGTTTAATTTAGAGCAAAAAGATAATCTTGCATCAAGGGTGCGAAATATGGGAAATTCATTTCTTTTTCACCTAAACACATACAAATCCAAATGTCAAATCAATGTCAAATGCCTAAATATCAAAGGGTTTTGGTCATTTGAACTTTGGATTTCATTTGACATTTGGGCTTTAGAATTTAGATTTTTGCCGTTCTTGTAGTAAATTGTTTGACCAAAGACTTTAGAGTTGTTATAATATTTTCTTGCTATACAAGAAAAATAAGGGGTAAAAAAATGACAAAGTATGTCTATTTTTTTGGCGAGGGAAAGGCAGAGGGCAATAAAGAGATGCGGAAGCTCTTAGGAGGAAAGGGGGCTGATCTGGCTGAGATGACTAATATTGGTATCCCTGTTCCACCAGGGTTTACCATATCAACAGAGGTCTGCACCTATTATTGGGAGAAGGGAAGGTATCCAAAGAGCTTAGAAGAAGAGAGAGAAAGGGCTATCTTAAAATTAGAGAGGGCTATGGGAAAGGGCTTTTCAAACAGTGAAAACCCGCTCCTTGTCTCTGTCAGATCAGGTGCTGCAATATCTATGCCTGGGATGATGGACACTGTCCTGAATCTTGGGCTGAATGACAAAACTATCTCTGGTTTAGTAAAGCAGACCGGAAATGAACGGATGGCTTATGATGCATATCGCAGGTTTATCCAGATGTTTTCAGATGTTGTTTTAGAAATAGATAGCGAAAAGTTTGAGGAAGTCTTGAGTGAAAAGAAGAAGAAGAGGGGATTAAAATACGACAATGAGCTTTCCGTAGATGACCTGAAAGATATTGTCCGTAAGTTCAAGGAGATAGTGAGAAAGGAGAAGGAAGATGGCTTTCCAGAGGACACAAAGATACAGCTTGAGATGTCAATAGACGCTGTCTTCAAATCCTGGGGCAATAAAAGGGCTATTGAGTACAGAAGGCTGAACAAGATACCAGATTGTCTTGGGACAGCAGTCAATGTTCAGGCTATGGTCTTTGGAAATATGGGCAGTTCTTCAGGCACAGGTGTTGCCTTCACCAGAAACCCATCAACTGGAGAGAATAAGCTCTATGGCGAGTATCTGATTGATGCCCAGGGCGAGGATGTAGTCGCTGGAATAAGAACACCCTCTCCGATAGCCAAGTTAAAGGAAGAGATGCCCAAGTCTTATGCTGAATTTGATAAACTTACCCAAATTCTGGAGAAGCATTATCGGGATGTTCAGGATGTAGAGTTTACAATTGAGAATGGCAAACTTTATATTCTCCAGACAAGGAGGGGGAAGAGAACAGCTCAAGCTGCGGTAAAGATAGCCGTTGATATGGTTAAGGAGGAGTTGATAACTAAGGAGGAGGCATTAGGCAGAATAGAACCTGATCAGATAGATAAACTCCTTCATCCCCAGATAGACCCAAAGGCAAAGGTAAAAGCTATAGCACAAGGTCTGGCTGCATCTCCTGGTGTTGGCTCTGGAGAGGTTGTCTTCTGTGCTGATGATGCTGTTATAGCCAGTAAAGAAGGAAGGAAATGCCTTTTGATACGAAGGGAGACCTCGCCTGATGATATTCATGGAATGGCTGTAGCTGAGGGAATTCTTACAGCCAGGGGTGGAATGACCTCCCATGCCGCAGTTGTGGCCAGAGGTATGGGAAAGCCTTGTGTTGCTGGTTGTGAGGCTATTGAGGTCTCTGAGAAGAAGAAGGAGCTTGCGGTCGCAGGAAAGAAGATAAAAGAAGGGGATGTTGTAACCATAGATGGTGGCTCTGGGAAGGTCTATTTTGGAAAGGTGGCTGTGGTTGAACCAAAAATTACAGATGAATTTGCTCTTATCTTGAAGTGGGCAGATGGAAAGAGAAGGCTTGGTGTAAGAGCAAATGCTGATGACCCGGAGTCTGCCAAAAGGGCAAGAGAGTTTGGAGCTGAGGGGATAGGGCTTTGTCGGACAGAGCATATGTTCTTTGGTAAGGATAGACTGCCAATAATGAAAGAGATGATCATGGCCAATGACCTTCCAGAGAGAAAGAAGGCTTTGGATAAACTTCTGCCTATGCAAAGGGAAGATTTTGTGGAGATGTTTAGGGTTATGGATGGTCTTCCTGTGACTATAAGGTTTCTTGACCCACCACTCCATGAGTTCCTTCCAAGCCACGAGGAGTTGAGTTTAGAGCTTGTAACACTTAAACTGCAAGATAAAAACCCGAAGAGACAGAAGGAGCTTAATAATATCATGGATAAGGTTGCCTCTCTGCGTGAGGTGAATCCAATGCTTGGACACAGGGGTTGCAGGTTAGGCATAGTCTATCCAGAGATATCCGAAATGCAATCCCAAGCAGTCTTTGAGGCAGCTTGTATCTTGAAAAAAGAAGGCTTAAACCCTATTCCTGAGGTGATGATTCCATTAGTCAGCGATATGAAAGAGTTCATCAACCAGAAGAAGATTGTGGATGACACAGCATTGAGTGTCTTTAAGAAAGAGGGTGTCAGGGTGGCTTACAAGGTAGGAACAATGATTGAGGTGCCAAGGGCTGCACTTACTGCTGGAAAGATTGCTGAATACGCAGAGTTCTTCTCCTTTGGCACAAATGACCTGACCCAAACAACCTTTGGCTTTTCCAGAGACGATGCTGAGGGAAAGTTCTTGCATAAATATGTGGAGGATAAGATCTTGAAGGATAACCCATTTGAGGTTCTTGACCAAGAAGGTGTTGGCGAGCTGATAAAGATAGCTGTCCAGCAAGGAAGAAAGCAAAGACAAGACTTGAAGGTAGGTATCTGCGGTGAACACGGAGGTGAGCCATCCAGTGTCATCTTCTGCGATGGAGTAGAGCTAAACTATGTATCCTGCTCTCCCTATCGTGTGCCCATAGCCCGCTTAGCCGCTGCCCAGGCAAGACTCCAGAATGGATAAAGGCGAGGAAAATAACAATTGGCAATGTAATGGAATCAAAGCGTATGGCAATAAACTCTAAATTTTCTCTTGAGTCTTTGCGCCTCCTCTGGTGAATTATTATGAGTAAAGTTGCTGTTTTGCTAACAAGCCCTGAAAGGGTGCTTGAGGATTACAAAAGACTGCTTCAGTTAGCAGGGCTTGAAAAGATTCTGCCAAAAGAGACAGCTACTCTTCTTAAGATAAACATATCTTGGCACCATTGGTATCCTGCTTGCTCAACCACACCCTGGCAGTTGGAAGGAGTAATAAAAACATTGCTTTCCGCAGGTTTTCCTCGTGACAATATCATCGGTGCTCATAATAAAACCGTGGTTGTGAGCGACAGGGTAGGAGAAGTCTATAACAAGCATAAGTTGGTCACAGACAAATACGCCATTCCTATGGTCTATCTGAATGAGGAGGATGTCCAATGGGAAAGGTATAAGCCAAAAGGCGAAATGCTTGTTTTAGATAAGGTCTTTCCCAAAGGAATTCTAATCCCTAAACTCTTTCGCGGAAAGTCAATCATCCACCTACCAACAATGAAGACACATGTCTTTACCACTATCACTGGTGCGATGAAAAACGCCTTTGGCGGACTCCTTTCTGAAAACAGGCATTGGACGCACAGCGTTATCCATGAGACATTGGTTGATCTTTTGACCATTCAAAAGGAGATTCATCCTGCGGTCTTTGCTGTTATGGATGCTACATTTGCTGGAGAAGGGCCTGGCCCAAGATGTATGATTCCTCATGTTAAAAACTATATCTTGGCAAGTGAGGATCAGGTAGCCATAGATGCCATTTCTGCCAAGATGCAGGGGTTTGACCCCATATCCTTAAAGTTTATTCGACTTGCCCATGAAAAAGGGCTTGGCTGTGGCGACCCAAACCAGATAGAAATAATAGGTGAGGATATATCAGAGGTAAACTTTAGATTTAAGTGTGGTGACACCCTTGCCAGTAAAGGCCAGAAGGTAATATATCACGGCTTCCTCAAGACATTTGAACACCTTTTGCTCAGAACAGCAATAGTCCCATGGTCATTTTTTGCCTCAAGACTTTACCATGACCTCTACTGGTATCCATTCATTGGCAAGAAGAGGGTAAAAGAGATGCAAAAGACTGGCTGGGGACAGCTTTTCTTGAACTATAGATAATTGTGAGCGTTGTATGTGTTTAGCTCCCCTTTTGTAAAATAACCAATAACTTTATACAATAACCAATAACCAAGATACAAGATACAAACAAATCTCAATATCCAATAACCAATCACCAAACATAATCATATTCTCTAACCTTTTTGTTTGGTTATT
>JAGUXG010000059.1 GCA_020061965.1 bacterium | reverse complement strand
TTTAGATAATACATACTATGAAGAATGTTTATATGCCGTACTATCATTATAAGGTTATGCATAAAATTAGGGTGCTTTTTCTGAATGAAAATCAGTGTTTAGGAACGATTGACAGAGGGTTTCTGGCCGTGTTATAATTAGTCAATGATTGGGGAAAAGATAGCTATTGCTGGTGTTTTGGCAGGAAGAAGAGATGCCATTTTCAAAATGGCAGAAATGGCAAAAGAGGATGGGGCTGATACATTAGAGCTCAGGTTTGACAGGATAAAAGTGAATAAGGACGAGGCTGTCCGACTTCTAAAAGAGATAAAAAGAGTTGGTCTTTCTATAATTGGGACAAAGAGGCCAACCTTTCCAGGCGAAGATAGAAAAGGCTTCTTCTCTGCTATCATATCTTTTGTAGATGCTGTTGACCTTGAGGTAGAGGAGGAGATAGAGACCATTGTGAGTATGGCGAAGGCAGAAGGAAAGAAGGTTATAATCTCCTATCATAACTATGAAGAGACCCCAAAGCCAGACACACTGAAGAAGATATTAAGCTCTATGAGAAAGAAAGGGGCAGATATAGTTAAAATTGCCACATTTATAAAGAGCAAAGAGGATTTGGTAAGGCTCCTTCTTTTGACAAACAACTATAAGACCTTGCCAATAATCACTATTGGCATGGGAGAGATTGGTCGCATAAGCAGGATAATTGCACCTATCTTTGGCTCTTGTCTCACCTACGGCTACATCAATAAGCCTCAAGCACCGGGTCAGATGAAGGTATCAACCCTCAAGAAGGAGATAGAAAGATTTGTATGTATACAGTAACGGTTGAAGATAGAATCTCTTGTGCCCACTGCCTTTTGGGCTATAATGGTGATTGTGTCAGACTTCACGGACATAACTTTGAGATAGCAGTTGTTCTTAAGAGTGAGAGCCTTGACAACTTTGGAATGGTGACTGATTTTAAGGAGATAAAGAGAAGGCTCAGGGGACTACTTGAGAGATTTGACCATCAAAATCTGAATCTTATTCCTCCATTTGACAAGATTTTACCGACATCAGAGAATATAGCTTCTACTATCTATAAGGAACTGAAAATCTTCTTGCCTCAGCTTGTTGAGGTGAGGGTCTCTGAGCAAAAAGGTTCTCTGGCCACATATTCTGAAAAATGAATAGAATTGAGCATAGACTTCAGATTGAACTGCCAAAGCTATATCTTAAATCTTTGGAAAAGACAGGTTCTTTCTCCTCTATCTTTAACTCTATCCTCAATCCAAGGACCAGGGAAAGTAACTGTCCAGCTTGCCAAGAGATGGCTTATACCTGCTCAGATGGAAGAAGATTTTCTGTTTCGCAAAAAGATAGCTTCTCCTTTGTTATGGAGCATGAAATAAGCCATCTTACCTCAAAAAGAGCTATCTATGGAGAGAGGATTGTTGCACAAAAGGTAAAGCTTAAGGAGGCGGTTTGTCCAGTATGTAACGAGGTTTATATATCTGGCGGACGAGCTTATACCTATACAGCTTCTAAGCCAAAGATTATACTTCCAAACGACCTGAAATCCTTTGGAATAGGCAACAAGGTAGATGCGTTTGTGTAATTGCTTTTTCTTTGGTTAAGGTATATCTTTCTGATCCTTGTAAGTATATCTTTTGTTACATTCTTTCTGAAATCAGGGTATGTCCAGTGATAGGTTGCGAATCCTCCTTTGGTAAATATGACAGTCAGTTCTCCGTAAATCCCTCTTCCTAAATAAATCCTGAAAGGATTCTCTTTTGTGCTGGCAAGATTGCAAGAGTCTTTTGTGAGTATGCCAGGATCAAGGTTTATCCTTCTTTTTCCGCTATAAGATAAGGCTTTCTCTATCTGATTAGAAAATATCTTTATCTCTGAAAGAGAATCTGGCAGAATGAGCTTTCTAAACGAGACAAACCTTCTATATAGTGGTTCACCGAGCTCCTCATTATAGTAAGTTGTAGAATCAAAGGGGAGGATCTGCGAGATAAAATCAATCTCGCCTAGCCTCTTTGCCAAGAGAGAACAAGCAGTATCAAACAGCCCTTTGTTGGCTGTCAACATTCCAGAGATGAGCTTTACTGATTCTGAAGGCTTGCAAATTCCCATTTTCTTGTCAAAGCAAATACTGCCTTTTATAATAGCACAAAAAACCTTTCTTTGTCAAAAGCTAAAAAATTCTTGACAATAATCAAGAAGAGGGATACTATAAATCTGAATTACACAGATTGCGATTATTTTTTTTCATAGGGAGAGGTAAAATGGGATTTTTGGACCAGATAAAGGCTTTATGGACAAGATGGACAACTGGGCAAAGGATAGCTATTATTGGCTGTGGAGTAGCCACAATTGTTGCCTTGTTTCTTTTGGTAAAATTTGCCAGCCAGGTAGAATATTCTGACCTTTACACCAATATTGACCCACAGGAGGCAGGAAGGATTGCGACTAAATTAGATGATTGGAAACAACCATATAAAATTTCTGGAACAACTATCAAGGTTCCTATTGCCAGCCGCGATAGACTGAGGCTTAGACTTGCCTCGGAGAAACTTGCCCCAGCAGGCGGCATCAAGGGATGGGAGCTATTTGATGCCACCAAGATAACTATGACGGATTATGAACGGAGGATAAACTACCTTCGTGCCTTACAGGGTGAGCTGGCCAGGACAATTGAGTCTATGGAGCAGATAGAAGACGCAAGGGTTCTCCTTGTCCTTCCTAAAAAGGAGCTCTTTATTGACGAGGAGAAATTGGTCACCTGTTCTATCAAACTCACCATGGCTCCTTTTGCCACCTTAGAAAAAAATAATGTAAAGGGAATAATCAATCTTGTCTCTTATGCTGTAGAAGGCTTAAAGCCTGAGAATGTTACCCTGATTGATAATAGAGGGAATATACTCTCTGAGGATTTAGACGAACAGACAGAAGAGGCGATGAGTGCAAAGCAGGTGGCCCTTCAGAGGGAGGAGGCAAAGAGATTAGAGAGAAAGATACGGGAAAAATTAGGCAAAGCCCTTGGTAGAGATAAGATTGAGGTCATCGTCAAGTATGAGATGGACTTTGATAGACAACAGATTAGAAAAGAGAAGTACTCAACCCCAGGATTTGAACAACTGAAGATAAGTGAAGAGAAGATTCAAGAGAGTTTTAAGGGTGAAGGTGCAAAACCAGAAGGTGCACCCGGCGTTGAGAGTCAGATTCCAGGTTATAAAGAGATATCCAAACAAGGTGGACCTGTTGACTATAATAAAAATGAGAGTAGGATCAATTACTATGTGGATAAAGAAGAGGCTGCGGTTACCAAGGCTCCTTCTATCTCTAAGATATCTGTGGCTGCTCTGATAGATGGAAGCTATGAGATGGATGAAAAGGGGAAGATAAAGAAAGAGAAGGGAAAGCCTATATATAATCCAAGGACAGATGATGAGACGGAGAAGTATAGAAAGATGATCTGGGCAGCAATAGGTGCTGAAAAGGGCAGGGAATATATAGAAAGGGAGTATATTGTTGAGGTTGAGAATGTTCAGTTTGATAGAACCCATGAGTGGCTTGAAGAAGAGAGAGAGAAAGTGGTAGCTCGCAAAGAATTGATAACAACTATTGTTATTGCTGGAGTGGGTAGTGGATTATTGCTTTTGTTTGGAATTTTTATCTTTTCTATGGTCATGGCAGCAAAAAAGAAAGGCGAGGAGAGAAGAAAGATAGAGACTGAAAGGTCTGAAAGGGAGATGGAAGAATTAGAGATTCCTATAACTACTCAGCTTGCTACAGAAGGTGCACTTTCAGAGGAGGAGATGGCTGCCTTGCAGACTGCAAGGAGAAAGCCAGCACTTGTTGCCAATATTATCAGGGGATGGTTGGCTGAAGAAGGATGAGAAGAAAATAAAAAATCAAATATGAAAAATGGTGCAAGAAAATCGCTTTTGGCCTTGAGCCTGCTCCCTAAAGAAGAGCAACAAGAGGTGATAAGATGGTTGACCGAAGATGAAAAGAGGATATTGGCCAATGAGGCTTCCTTCTCTCAAGATGAAAGGATACGGTCTATTTTTACCCAGATAGAGGAAAATTATGGCTAAAGTTAGTTTGACAGGACCGCAAAAAGCAGCCAGGCTTTTGGTGGCTATGGGGACAGAGATATCTGCTGGTATATTTAAGCATCTGAATGAAGAAGAGATTGACCAGCTTACCTTAGAGATATCCAAGATTCCAAAGCTTGAGCGAGAGGAGAGTCAACAAATAATTTCAGAGCTGAAGGAGCTTCTTATGGCTCAAGAATTTATCAGTAAAGGTGGGATAGAGTATGCTAAAGAGGTGTTAGGAAGGGCATTAGGACAAGCTCGGGCAGAGGAGATAATAAATCGCAGCATAGAAACCTTAAAGATGCGACCCTTTGATTTTATGAAGAAGGCAGATCCATCTTATTTAGCAAACTTCTTAGGCAAGGAACATCCTCAGACAATAGCTGTTATCCTGAGTTACTTGGATCCACAAAAAGCCTCAAATGTCCTTCTTAATATCTCTGAAGATAAGAGAGGCGATGTAGCCAAGAGGCTTGCCGGAATGAAGAATGTCTCGCCAGAGTTTATCGGCTCAGTAGAAAACTCTCTGAGAGAAAAGTTTGAGAAGGAAGTGGTTACCACTAAGAGTGTTGCTGTAGGAGGCGTTGAGTCTTTGGTCAATATACTCCATGCAGTTGACAGAGAGACAGAAAAGACTATAGTTGATGCCCTTGGTGAGACAGAACCGGACCTGGCTGAAGAGGTGAGAAAGAGGCTCTTTACCTTTGATGACCTGATAAAGCTTGATGATAGAGCGCTCCAGAGGATCCTGAGGGAGGTTGACACAAAGGACTTAGCCAGAGCAATGAAGAGTGTCACTGGGACGATAAGTGGCTTAATCTATAAGAATATGCCTAAAAGGGCGGCTGAGATGCTGAAAGAGGAGATATCATACCTTGGACCGATGAGACTATCTGAAGTAGAAGATGCCCAGGGAAAGGTAATAGCTGTGGTTAGACAATTAGAGGAGCAGGGAGAGATTATGATTAGTCGTGGCGGAAAAGGAGGGGAGACAATCATTGAATAATGTATATAAGCAACCAGTTCTAAGCCCGGATGTAGTCATAGACTGTAAAGGATTTTCTGGTCTGGGAGAAGGAAGAAATCTGATTGAGAGGCTTGAGAATAAGATACGATTAGCTGAACAAAGGCTTTTAGAGATAAATAGGGAGATAGAGGAAAGGAGCAGGATACTTTCTGACGTAGAAGGTTATGTCAGGAAAGAAGCAGAAAAGAAAAGCGAGAGTATAATCGCCAAGGCAGAGGAAGAGGCAAAGAAGAATGCAGAAGAGATTCAGGGTTCAGCTTTCAAAAAGGGGTTTGATGAGGGAAAAATGGAGGGAAAGAGAAAGGGAGAGATAGAGGTAAACAGGCTTATTGCTGGCTTTGCCAATACACTCTCTTCATTATCCAAGGTATATGAAGAGGCGACAGGGAAGGCAGAGGCAGAGGTTGTGGTTGACCTGGCCATAATGATTGCTGAAAAGATAATAAAGGAAGAGATAAAATGGAATAAGAAGATTATCTTGTCCAACATAGAAATGGCAATAAAGAGGGTGCTTTCTGAAGAGAGCATAACGGTCTTAGTCAATCTTACTGACTTTGGTGTAGCAGAAGAATGGAGAGAAAGGCTCCTAAAGAGTTCAAAAGGCAAGAGGATAGATATTAGAGAAGACCCTTTGATTGAAGCGGGTGGATGCAAGGTTCAGACAGGGTTTGGGATAATAGATGCTACCATTTCAGGACAGCTTCAGAAGGTGAAAGAAGAAATATTGAGTTTGCAATAAGTTTGGTTATATTCAAGGAACACGAGGTCTAGCGAAGATTTTTGTTGTAGGTTGAAGAAGCAGAACAAATAACATACAACATCCTAAACTTACAACCTCACTCTCTTTGTAAACCTGTTGTTTATAGGCAGAGTATGAATCTAAAAGAACTTGAACCTGTCATTAAAAGGATGGACACACTCTCCTTGAAAGGCAGGGTAAAACAGGCAATTGGTCTGGTGATTGAATCAGAGGGTCCGCCTGCCTCAGTTGGTGAGATATGCTTTATATCGCAAGGCAAAAAGAAGGTAAGGGCAGAGGTGGTTGGATTCAGAGATAAGAATCTTTGCCTGATGCCTATTGGCTCAACCGAAGGAATAAAGGTGGATGATGAAGTCCTGGCTACTGGAAAGCCCTTAATGGTAGGAGTTGGAGAAGGGCTTATAGGCAGGGTTTTGAATGGGGTTGGTCAACCGATAGATGAAAAGGGATTGCTACTCACTGAGACAGAATATCCTATATTTAATGATTCGCCTGACCCATTAAAGAGGCCAAGGATTAAGGAGGTTCTTCCCACAGGAGTAAGGGCGATTGACTCTTGCCTCACAGTTGGCAGAGGACAGAGGTTTGGAATCTTCTCTGGCTCTGGGGTTGGAAAGAGTACTCTTTTGGGGATGACTGCCAGATTCACAAAGGCAGATGTGAATGTGATTGCTTTAGTTGGAGAGAGGGGAAGGGAGGTAAAGGATTTTATAGAAAAGGAGCTTCAAGAAGAGGGTCTTGCAAGGTCAGTGGTTGTTGTAGCTACATCAGACCAACCACCCTTAGTGAGGCTGCGAGCAGCCTTTGTCGCCACAGCCATTGCTGAATACTTTAGGGATATTGGTATGGATGTGATGCTGATGATGGATTCTATAACAAGGTTTGCCAGGGCACAAAGGGAGGTTGGCTTATCTATTGGAGAACCTCCTGCAACAAGAGGATTTACACCGTCTGTCTTTGCTATGTTGCCAAGGCTCCTTGAGAGGTCAGGGACATCAGAGAGAGGGACAATTACAGGAATATACACCATCCTTGTTGACGCAGATGATATGAATGAGCCAATCTCTGACAATGTCAGGGCAATCTTGGATGGCCATGTGGTCCTATCAAGAGAATTGGCAGAAAAGAATCATTATCCAGCCATAGATATATTGCAGAGCGTCTCAAGGGTAATGATAGACATAGTTGACAAAACCCAGGAAGAGAATGCCAGAAGACTGAGGGGGATATTGGCAGTCATCCAAGATTCCGAGGACCTGATAAATATTGGAGCCTATGTGAAAGGCTCTAACCCAAAGATAGACTACGCTATCTCTAAGATTGATAAGGTGCAGGAGTTCTTGAGGCAAGGGATATGGGAGAGATCGGATTACAGGCACGCTGTCTCAGAATTAGCCAAGATATTTACCGAAAAGAGTTAGACAGAAGATATAATTGGAAGGTGAGATGTTATTTTACGAAGAGATATTTCGTTCTTTTAGTGAAAAAGATGTGAGGTACATTGTGGTAGGAGGGATAGCCTTTAATCTGCTTGGTGGCAGCAGAAATACTGCTGATTTAGACCTCCTTCTTGCCATGGATGACAATAACCTTTTTAAGTTTATAACGATAATGAAGTCGCAAGGTTATATGGTTAAACAACCAGTTGATCCATTTGATTTTGCCAGAGAGGAGATTAGGAGGGTATGGGTAGAAGAGAAGAATATGAAAGCCTTTAATTTTTACAAAGGCTACCAAAGTTTTGAAGAGGTCGATGTTATTATTGACTCTCCTGTCCTCTATGAGGAGGCTATAAGCAGAACGAGTATCATAAGAATAGATGATTTGAGCATTCCGGTCATATCAATCAAGGATTTGATAAAGATGAAGGAGGTAACAGGCAGAGAAAGGGATATGCTGGACATAAAGGAGCTTAAGAGTATTGAGGAGTTGTTAAATGAGGAATGATCTGTCGTTTGGTTGGGAAAAAGAAGATGAGAGAATCAATAAAGGGATGAGGATTCCACCAAAAGAGAAACTGATCTGGCTCAGAGAGATGAATGAGTGGACTGATAAAGTGCTATCCAATAAACAGAAAGGGGTAAGAAGAAGATTGAATGAGAAAAAGTCGGTATAGAATCTTGGAGAGGAGATAATGGCTTTCAGGTTTGAAAAGGTTTTAAGGGTAAAAAAGCATAGAGAAGAGATTCTGAAGGAAGAGCTGGCCAATTGGCAGAGGACTTTGGAGTTTGAAGATGCTCTCCTTGAAAGGATTAAAGATGTGCTTTCGCAGGCTCTTGATGAGGCAACAGTGAGACAAAACGAGGTTCTCTCTATAAATGAACTCAAAACCTCACACTCATTTATCTTGAGGCTTGAACAAGAGAGGGAAGACCAGACAAAAAGATTAGAAGAACTGAACAAAGAGCTTTCCGAGGCAAGAAAAAGGGTAATCACTGCTTCTGTTGAAAGAAAGGTTATAGAGAAACTCAAAGAGAAGAATACGGTAAGAGAGAAAAAAGAAGAAGAGAAGGCAGATCAATTTATAATGGATGAGATCGGGCTCTCTTTATTTGAAAGGGAGGTTAGGAATAAAAAATAAAGATGAAGAGTGGCAAGACTATTGTGACTATAATCTTTCTTTTGTTCCTCCTTCTTGGCTCGGTTATAGGTGCCATCTATACCCTTGACAAGATGGAGGTGTTTGATAAAGAGAAGGCAATCTATCCTAAACTGGCAAAGATTCCAGGAATAGGAAAGGCATTTTCTGAAAAACAAGTTCCGTATGAAGTCGCCAAAGAGGAAGACCTCAGAAATCTTAAGGAAGCCATTGAAGCAAAATGGGAAGAGCTTGAGAAGAAAGAGATAAAGTTTAAGGAAAAAGAGGAAGAGTTTAACAAAAGAGAGAAGGAGCTTTTAGCCAAAGAAGATTCTTTGTTAAAAAAGAGACAGGCATTGGAAGAGAGGATTGCCCAATATGAACAAGAGGAGAGGAAATGGGCGAAGTTAGCTATTTACTATTCCAATATGAGCCCTGATCAGGCAGCTGCTATCTTAGAAAACTTAGATGACCAGACAATTATTGAAATCTTTTCAAGGATGAAGGATAGCTCTGTGGCTGTCACGATGATGAAGATGGATAAAGAAAGGGCAGCAGAGCTATCAAGAAAATTGGTGAACCCATAATATTTTTTAAGGTATGGACTCTTTAAGATTGTCCATAGTCCATAGACTTAGCGGATATTATACCGAGAAGAAATCAGGTCTAGCAAAAATTTTGTTCTTAAAAGGGTTCAAGGGGGTCGAGGGGTCAAGGATGAGATGAAATCAAGGAAATCTATCCTTTTATCACATATTTTTTCGGTAAACCTCGTGTTTCTTGGTATAATAAAGAAAGATATATTGAGTGGACAAAATAAATTTTGCTAAATGTGATGGTCGTCATTGACAGGTAATGTACTTACTCTCTATAGTATGGTAAAAGAGAGAAGGAGGAAAGAGCATAATGTCTGTTTTATTAATAAAGGAAGAAGAGAGGCATATCTTGAAGGTATTGCCTATTTTATTAAGACAAGACCACAAATTTCAAACAGAGGTATATAGTGTTTTAAGTGAGACCTTTGCTGCAAAAAAGGATTTTGAACGAACATTAGAGGAGCTTCGTGTCTCAAGAGAAGAGTGGAACAAGCGATTTGAAGAGATGCGGCAGGAGTCAAACAAGCGATTTGAAGAGTGGAACAAGCGATCTGAAGAGTGGAACAAGCGATTTGAAGAGATGCGGCAGGAGTCAAACAAGCGATCTGAAGAGTGGAACAAGCGATTTGAAGAGATGCGGCAGGAGTCAAACAAGCGATCTGAAGAGGCAAAGGAGGAAAGGAAAGACTTAAAAGATTGGGTGTGGAAAGTGGTTGGTGGCCTTCAAGGAAGAGCCGGCAGGAATTTAGAGGATGTGATTGCTGGAACCTTAAGGGTTGCCTTAAAGAGGCGGGATGTGAAGCCAGAAAATCTCAAGCTGCGACAGAAGATTATAGATAATAAAGGCTTTGTTGGTCCAAAGGGGAGAGAGTACGAGATAGATATATGGGTTCATAATTCAGAATCAATGGTCTTTGAGATAAAGTCTTATGCTGAAGAAGAAGATGTCCTGCGATTTAATGATAAGGCAGGATTAGCCATAGAAAAGCTGAAACTCTCAAATCCTTCAAAGGTATTTATCACCTTGCAGAAGAATAGGGAGATGACCAATATCTGCAAGGAGCTTGGAGTGGAGTTAGTTTAAGAAGATTGCTTTGCTTTACAAGATTTGATGAAAGATGAGATTGTAGAAAAAATAAAAAGTGAGTTAAAATTAAAGAAAGAGATACTCTTTATCTACCTTTATGGTTCGTTTTTGGAGGGGGCAGGGTTTGGCGATATAGATATAGCTCTTTTTCTTGATAGAGATATAAGTTTAGAAGATGCCTTTGATTATGGCGTTGATCTTTCTTACGATCTTTCAAAAGAGACACATTTTTCTGTAGATGCGAGGGTTATTAATTCTGCACCGTCTGGATGGACGCATAGTGTACTTAAAAATGGGAGGCCGCTTTTTACCAGAGATGAGAAGAAGATGACAGATCTAATAGAAAAGAGTTCTTGGGAGTATATGCTATTTTATGAACATTCTTTAGGTTATTTAAGGGATATTATTGGTTAAATGGAACTGGATTTAGAAAGGATTAAAAATAGAGCTGGAGAGATCAGACAAAGTATAGAAGGTATTGAGGAATATGCCTCTCTTTCCGATGGAGAATTTTTCTCTGACAAGAGGAATATATTGGCCATAAAGCATCTTTTATTGCAAGCAATTGAGGCATCAGCCAGTATCTGTTCCCATATCCTTGCCAAAAAGATACAGAAGGCTGTCTCGAGTTTTCCCGAGTGTTTTGAGGCTTTGGGTGAAGCAGGAATAATAGGTAAGGAGCTGTCCAACAAGATGAAAAAGATGGCCAGATTCAGAAATATTTTGGTACATAGATATTGGGATATAGACGATAAAAAGATATTAGAGTATGCAAGGAACAATCTTTCTGACTTTGAAGAATTCTTAAAAAATATAAAAAGAATGGGAGGGATTTGATGAAAAAGATGAAAAAATGGTAACACTTTACCCATCTGAAGTGTTCTTTGACAAAAATAAAAAAATTATTTAAGGATAATTGAACTTAGCGCACCTACGGTGCGGACTTTTTGTCACAAATATACTTCATTCGTCTGTTGC
>JAGUXG010000073.1 GCA_020061965.1 bacterium | reverse complement strand
ATATGATTATGTTTGGTGATTGGTTATTGGATATTGAGATTTGTTTGTATCTTGGAGCTTGGTTATTGGTTATTTTACAAAAGGGGAGCTAAACACATGCTAAATAACAGATAAAGAGTTATGTCAAATAGACTGTTAGAGGTGATTGATCTAAAGACCTATTTTTACCTTGACGGCTTGACTATTAAGGCTGTAGATGGGGTGAGCTTTGAACTGAATAAGGGAGAGATATTGGGTCTGGTTGGCGAGAGTGGCTGCGGCAAATCCGTAACTGCCCTATCTATAATAAGGCTCATCCAAAGTCCACCAGGCAGGATCTACGGCAAGATCAATTTTAATAGAACAGATCTGATGGAATTAAAGGAGAAAGAGATGTGTAGGGTTAGAGGAAGGCAGATCTCTATCATATTTCAGGAGCCGAGGGCATCCCTCAACCCACTCTTTACCATTGGCGACCAGATCTTGGAGGCTATTATCATTCATCAGCATCTCTCTAAAGGTGAAGCTTTGGAGAAGGCCATCCAGATGCTGGGTAAGGTTGGCTTACCAGATCCAGCCAACCGAATGAAGGACTACCCGCACCAGCTCTCTGGTGGTATGTGCCAGCGGGCTATCATAGCTATGGCTCTTGTCTTGCACCCGTCTTTGCTCATTGCCGATGAACCTACGACTGCCTTGGATGTGACCATTCAGGCTCAGATATTATGGTTATTGAGAGATCTTCGGACGGAGTTTGACCTATCTGTCCTTCTCATCACCCATGATTTAGGAGTGGTGGCTGAAACGTGCGACCGTGTGGCAGTGATGTATGCTGGCAAGATCATTGAATATGCCTCAACACTTGAGATATTTGAAAATCCGAGGCACCCTTACACCCAGTGCATCCTCCAGTCTATGCCAAGGCTCGGTTTGGATTCTAAGAGGCTTACCACTATTAAAGGTGTGGTTCCAAATTTAGGGAATTTGCCGGGTGGCTGTGGCTTTCATCCCCGCTGTCCTCTGACATCCGACTCTTGCAGAGATCAGATACCAAAGATAAGAGAGATTCTATCTGGACATTGGGTAAGATGCTTTAATACTGACAATGGTTCCAAACAATCTATTGCAGGTAGATAATCTAAAAAAGTACTTCCCTATTGAGAGGGGAGTCTTAAGAGATACGATTGGCCAAGTAAAAGCCGTTGATGGGGTTAGTTTCGTGCTGAAGGAGGCCGAGACCCTCGGTCTTGTGGGTGAGTCAGGCTGCGGAAAATCTACCTTAGCCAGAGTGATTCTGCGTCTCTTGCCATCAACGAGTGGCTCTGTCCTCTTTGAAGGAATAAACTTATTTGAGTTGAAATCCTCAAAGATGCGAGGCCTCCGAAAGAAGATGCAGATCATCTTTCAGGACCCCATAGGCTGTCTGAATCCACGCCACACCATCGAGTTTATTGTTGGTGAACCCTTAGCTATCCATAGATTGGCCAAGGATAAAGAGCGAAGAATGAGGGTTTTGGAGCTTCTGAATTTAGTCGGTCTTAGTAGTGACTCTTTATCTCGTTACCCTCATGAATTCAGTGGTGGTCAGCGTCAACGCATCGGGATTGCTCGGGCCTTGGCCACTAATCCTAAGTTTATTGTAGCTGATGAACCTGTCTCTTCCTTAGATGTCTCAATTGCTGGCCAGATTATCAATCTATTAAGGGATCTTCAGGAGAGATTGGCATTGACCTATCTATTCATCTCCCATGATCTACGAATGGTAGAATATATCAGCAATAGAGTGGCAGTGATGTATGCTGGCAAGATTGTGGAGTTGGCCACCAAAGAAGAGATCTACAGAAGACCCATGCATTTTTATACCAGAGCCCTTCTTGAAGCAGTGCCGACCCTTTACCCAAAGACAAGGCGAAGCCGCCTCCTTCTCTCTGGCGATCTCCCAAATCTAACCACACCCCAAGGCTGCCCCTTCCATCCCCGCTGTCAGGAGATCAAACCTGAATGTAAGGAGATTGAACCAGAGCTTATAGAGATCCAAAATGGACACTTCCTTGCCTGCCACCATATATTTTCTTGCTAAAATAGGAAGAAAATATTGACACTCATAGAGAATTCTTTATAAAATTATACTTCTCTTGCTATCTTATCAAGAAAAATTAGGAGGTAAATTATGGATTGGGGAATGAAGAATCGTTTAGGACGGATAATTAAAGGGGGAAGGACAGTGATGCTGGCTATAGACCATGGCTATTTTCTTGGTCCAATCAGCAAGTTAGAGGATCCAGGAAAAGCTGTCAGTCAGCTCATTCCTTTTGCTGATGCCCTTATGCCGACAAGGGGTGTGCTCAGAAATTGCATTGATGCCAGTGCAGATGTTCCAATAGTCCTCAGGGTCTCTGGTGGAAATAGCATTGTTGGGAAAGACCTGTCAAGGGAGGGTATTACCACGTCTATAGAAGAGGCTATCAGGCTGAATGTCTCGGCAGTTGCCTTTTCTATCTATGTTGGAGCAGAATCTGAACACCAGACACTTATGGCTTTTTCAGAGCTCGTCAATCAGGCAGAGAGATATGGTATTCCTGCTCTGGCTGTGACTGCTGTGGGAAAGGAGCTTGAGAAGAGAGATGCCAGATTTTTAGGGCTTTCCTGCAGAATAGCCGCAGAGCTTGGAGCAAGGTTTATCAAGACCTACTACTGTGATAACTTTGAAAAGGTTGTTGAAGGAACGTCTGTTCCACTTGTGATTGCTGGCGGACCAAGGATGGAGACAGATTTAGATGTTTTGCAGGTAGTCTCAAATGCAATCAAAAATGGTGCGGCAGGCGTTGATATGGGCAGAAATGTCTGGCAGAATGAACGACCAGTAGCAATGATCAAGGCGATAAGGGCTATTGTTCACGAGAATATGGATGTTGCAGACGCACACAAACTCTTTCTCGGCTGAAGCTATAGTTAAGACAGAAAATATCTTATTGTAGTCGTGAAGTAGAGGTATTGGTTTAATGCATAAACTTCCACTGAAGAGTTTCTGTCTACATAAGAGGTAATATTATTTGGAGAAAACAACAACCAGTTGGGGGAAAGAGAAGGTTTCACAATAACTACTGGGGGCAGTGGCCCCAATGGTGAAGTGTTCGTTAAAAGAAAGTGGAGTAAAAAGATGCTCTCTAATGACAGATTTGATAAAGAGATTCAAAATATTGTAGAACAACTCGTTAGACTCTATAACCCTCAGAAGATTATCCTTTTTGGCTCATTAGCAAGTGGGAGGTTAAATTCAGGAACAGATATAGATCTCTTTATTATTAAAGAGGATGTTCCTGATCTCGGTGTTGATAGGATTCGTCAATTGGAGAGGCTAATCAAATATAGGTTAGCTACTGACTTCATTGTATATAAAGCTAGAGAAGTAGAGCAAAGATTAAAATTAGGCGATCCTTTTGTCCAGAGTATTTTCAAAGAAGGAAGGGTTATTTATGATGCAAAATAAAGAGGTTGTAAAAGAATGGATAGACAAGGCAGAAGAAGACTTTGGATTTGCTTCCATAAGCATTGAATATACAGATTACTTTGCCCAAATTTGCTTTCACTTTCAGCAAGCAGCCGAAAAATATCTCAAGGCTTTTATCATCGCCAACAAATTAGAATTTAGATCCATTCATAATCTTTTGGAATTATTAGAGATTTGTAGAGAGAAAAAGTCAAGTATTGCAGAGATAGAGGAGGATTGTCGTTATCTTAATCCATTTTATATTGATACCCGTTATCCTGTGCATTGGCCTACTCACTATGATAAAGAGACAGCTATTAAGGCAAGAGATTCAGCAGAGGAGATAAGAAAGTGGATAACGGATATTTTGAAATAATTGTGTGATATAAATATGAAACTTGGTATAGACATTGGTGCTATTAGTGTTAAGACTGCAATATTAGATGCAGATGGAAAGATTCT
>JAGUXG010000087.1 GCA_020061965.1 bacterium | reverse complement strand
TTCAAAAGAAAGATTCATCTCTGGGTCAGAAAGCATTAAGGCATCCTCTGAAGAGATAAGCACCTTTGCACCCATCTTTTCTGCTATTTTATCATTTCCTGCTATATGGTCAAAATGTCCATGCGTATTAACAATAAATTTAAGATTCAGGTTGTATTTCTCTAAATAAGAGAGAATTTTATCCGGTTCTGCACCTGGGTCTATCAGCATAGCCTCCTTATCATCAAAAACAAGATACGAGTTTGTTTGCAATTCTCCAACTACTATCGTTTCAACCTTTACCATTAGATATTGCCTTGTTTATTCTGAGAGATAGCTCTCTTTCGTCTGCTATCTCTTTTGTATCTATATCAAGTTTGCTTATTAAGTCTATGGCACACCTGATAATAGAGTTTTTTGTTATTCTCTCTTTTTTGTTTTGAGGTGACCTGCTTATCATGATTTTCTTTTCAAACTTATTAAGCCAGTCCAATTGATTTGCTTTGAGCAGGATATTAAGATTGACTTCAAAAGTTTTGAACTTAGGAAGTTTAGAACTTTGTTTTTCTTTAATAATCTCAAGGCTTTCTGGCTTTGTTACCTCAAATAAAGCATCAACACCTTTTCCTAATGCAAACCTTTTCATCTCTTTATCCGTACTAATACGTGTCTAAATTTGACATTATCTCTTTATCACCTCAAGAGCTAATCTCTTATAATCAACCGCACCATATGAGGATGGTGCATAAAGTGTTATTGGTAGTCCATGAGAAGGGGCTTCTGCTAACTTAATATTTCTCCTTATCACTGTCCCTGTGATTTTATCTTTGAAATGAACAGCAATCTTTTTTAGAGCCTCTTGAGCCAACCTTGTATTCTTGCTGAACAAAGTAGGAACAATTGCTGTAATTTTAAGATTATGGTTTAATTTTTCTTTCACAATTTGAATAGTTTTAAGGAGTTTATCCATACCTTCAAGTGCAAAAAACTCTGTTTGTAAAGGAATAATAACCTCATCTGCTGTAGTAAGACCATTCAGAGTGAGAAGCCCCAATGAAGGTGGACAATCAATAAGGATATAATCATAATTGTCCTTTATTGGAAGAATTGCCTCTTTTAATACCCTTTCCCTACCAATTGTATTGACCAGCTCTATCTCTGCCCCAGAAAGGTTGATGTGAGAAGGTGTTATCTTCAATCTTTTAACCGGAGTATTGAGGATTATAGAAGAGATATTCGTCTGGCCTCCAATTAAAATATCATATATTGAGTTTGTTAGTTTATGGATGTCAATCCCCAGATGTATAGTTGCATTTGCTTGAGGGTCAAGGTCAATAATTAAGACAGAATATCCCTCCGAGGACAAAGATGCCCCCAGATTAACACAGGTTGTTGTCTTTCCGCAACCACCTTTCTGATTAGCCAAAGCAATTGTTCTTCCCATTATATTTTTTGTCCTTAGCAAAAAATATTAAAATAAACTCCATCTCTTCTTTCTAGCTTCAATCTTTTTTTTCTTTCGAGCCACAGACGGTTTATCATAGTAAGCTCTCTTTTTAATCTCCATAGGTATTCCTTCTTCTAAACATTTTCTTTTGAACCTTCGGAGAGCATTATCCACAGACTCGCTTTCTCTAAGATCAATCCTTGCCACATCTATTCACCTCCAAATATTTCTTTGTTTCGCAAAGAAATATAAGGTTCTGGCAAAACCAGAACAAGAAAAAGAAATTTTTATACAATTATCCTGGGGGCCAATCCAATCTTCTTCCTGAAAGTATATGAAAGTGGAGGTGGAGAACCTCACACCCTGAATCTCTTCCAATATTAACTACAAGTCTAAAGCCATTCTTTAATTTTTCTTCTTTTCCTATTTCGGTAATTGCAGAGAAGATTTCATCTTTTAACTCTTTATCTTTTAGCTCAAGGATAGTAGGAATGTGTTCCTTTGGAATAAGAAGAATATGAACAGGTGCCTGTGGGTTTATATCATAAAACCCAATTACCCTCTTCCCATCAAAAGCAATCTTTGCTGGAATCTCTCCCTTTACAATCTTACAAAATATACAATTATCCATTATTTATTAAATCTGTGGATTCTTTCTCGTTCTTCTTACCTCTTTTGCTCCAATATCTCTTCTGAACTGCATACCTTCAAATTGAACATTAGATATTGCAGAGTAAACTCTGATTTTTGCCTCATTTATATCATAGCCATATCCAGTAATACTGAGAACCCTTCCTCCTTTTGTCCATACCTTTCCTTCTCTTCTTTCTGTTCCTGAGTGAAAGATTAGAATATCCTTTAAATCTTCAAGTTTATCTAAACCAAAAATTCCTTTCGGAGCCTCATATTTTTCTGGATAGCCAGAAGAAGCAAGAACAACTGATAAAACCGTTCTTTCATCCCATTCTAATCTTATATTAGAAAGTTTTCCGTCTATAGCCCCTATTATTGGTTCAAGGAGACAAGACTTCAGTCTTGGAATTATCGCTTGAGCCTCTGGGTCCCCAAACCTCACATTAAACTCTAATACTTTTGGTCCATCGCAAGTTATCATAAGACCCAGATATAAAATACCCTTAAACTTTATTCCAAGATTCAGAAGACCTTTGATTGTTTTCTCAAGAATCTCTTTTTTTATCCTTTCAGAAAGCTTTTCTGTTATCAAGGATACTGGTGAATATGCTCCCATTCCACCTGTGTTTGGACCTTTATCTTGGTCAAATATAGCTTTGTGGTCTTGAGAGGAGACTAAAGGGAGAAAATCTTCTCCATCAACAAAGGCAAGACATGAAACTTCTTCTCCAATGAGACAGTCTTCTATTACTATCCTCTCTCCTTGCTTGCCAAAGACCTTATCAGCCATAAGGGAATGTACTGCTTTTTTTGCCGTTTCTATGTCCTGACAAATAAATACCCCTTTTCCTCCACACAATCCATCTGCTTTTATTACAATTGGAAACTCTTTATTAAGAATATATTTTAAGGCTTTTTCCTCTGAATTGAAGATTTCAAAGTCTGCTGTTGGAATTTCATTTTTTCTCATAAATTCCTTAGCAAAAACTTTGCTTGTCTCAAGCTCTGCTGCCTCTTTTGATGGTCCAAATATTCTAAAACCTTTTTCTTCAAAATAGTTTACAATTCCAGAAGCTAATGGTGCTTCTGGTCCAACAACTGTAATCTCAATTTTTTCTTTCTTTACAAAATCTGTAAGACCCTTCAAATCTTGTGGATTTATATCTACATTCTCTCCCCATCTTTCTGTCCCGCCATTACCTGAAGCACAATATATCTTATTTTTCTCTTTTCTAAGTTTCCAGCAGAGCGCATCTTCTCTTCCACCTGAACCTATAACCAATATTTTCATCCTTAAAAAAGTATATTCTCTTCTCCTTTTTTGGTCAAGATATTTCTTTACTTCTGCAAAGAAATATTTATAGATACGTGGGCGTCCATCTCATGTATTGTCTGTGAAATGTCTAATGGTTCAGTGTATGTTTAGCGCTTTCGAAGTTCCAAAGTCTTGCCGTCCGTAAATATATGAGTTTAAAAGTTCAAAAATTTTGAAGCTCTTAAGTTTTGAAGTTGCAAACTTCAAAAGTTCAGCGTACTGAAGTTTAGAAAGATAAATATCGCGGCGTATCGTCTGGGTGGCAGACTGGCGGCACGGATGGCAGTTACTTTATTATACTCAAGAAACACGAGGTTTACCGAAAAAATATGTGATAAAAGGGGTCAAGGATCAAGGGGGGACAGTCTTTCAAGGATTTAATGATTTCGCTTTCACTCGACCCCTCGACCACTTGAACCCTTTTAAGAACAAAATTTTCGCAAAGTAAGATTTCTTTGGGTATGCAAACTTTCTTTTGGGGTTGTTAGCTGGAATTTAAAAATAGATAAAATACTCCTTTTCTTTACTTCTTTTCACTTATTTTATCAATTCTTGTTGAATGTTTTTAGGAATCTCCGCATAATTGGAAAACTCCATTGTATAATTTCCCCTGCCTTGTGTCATTGAACGTAAGGCTGTGGCATAACCAAACATCTCTCCGAGGGGAACATGACCCTTTATCACCCTTGCCCCACCCCTTGACTGCATATCCAAGATATGCGCCCTTTTTGAGGTTATATCTCCAATCACATCCCCAAGATGATCCTCAGGCGTGGTTATCTCTATCTTCATTATCGGCTCAAGTAGTGTTGGGTTTGCCTTCTTCATTCCGTCACGAAAAGCTATAACCGCAGCATTCTTAAAGGCAATTTCAGATGAATCAACCTCATGGAACGAGCCATCAAACAGGGTAACCTTAACATCAACTACAGGAAAACCTCCCAAAACCCCAGATGTTGCAGCCTCGTTTATGCCCTTCTTTATCCCTGGAATATACTCCTTTGGAATCGCCCCACTCTTTATCTTATCAATAAATTCTAGTCCTGTTCCTGGTTCTGCAGGTTCCAACCGAATCTCTACATGCCCATACTGACCCCTTCCTCCAGTTTGACGAATATACTTTCCCACGGCCTCAACAGAGCTTTTTATCGTCTCTTTATAAGCAACCTGTGGCTTGCTGGTATGCACCTCAGTTCCAAACTCCCTGACCATTCTATCAATCAAGATTTCAAGATGCAATTCACCCATACCAGAGATAAGGGTTTGACCTGTCTCCTCATCAACCCGTATCTTAAAAGATGGGTCCTCTTGAGAGAGCTTCTTCAAGACATTGGGCAGTTTTTCTTCATCCTTCACACTCTTTGGCTCAATAGCAACGAAGATGACTGGCTCTGGAATATGCATAGACTCAAGGAGAATGGGATAATTTGGATTGCATAGTGTATCTCCTGTCAGAATATTTTTTAACCCGATGACAGCACCTATTTCACCTGCATTAAGCCTCTTTATCTCCTCTCTCTTATTGGCGTGCATCCGTAATAACCTGCCTATCCTCTCTTTCTCTTTCTTGTTCACATTATAGACAAAAGAGCCTGCGTCAAGATGACCTGAATAGACCCTGACATAGGCTAAATTTCCTGCATAAGGGTCCGTGGCTATCTTAAAGGCAAGGGAGGCTAATGGTTCATCTTCTGAAGCTATTCTTTCTTCGTAATTTTCATTCTCTGGATTTATGCCAACAATAGGCGGAATGTCGCAAGGCGAAGGAAGGAAGTCAACTACAGCATCAAGGAGCGGCTGGACACCCTTATTTTTGAAAGATGCACCGTAGAACATCGGATAAACCTTACAAGCTATAGCCAATTTTCTGACAACTCCTTTTATCTCCTCTGGACTAATATGCTCTTCTGCAAGGTATTTCTCCATTATAACCTCATCGTACTCAGCTAATTTTTCTAAAAGGAGATGTCGAGCCTTTTCAGCCTCTTTCTTGAGATATTCTGGAATCTCTTTATTAAACATATCAATATCATCCTCTTCCCAGACCAATAACCTCATCTCGATAAGATCAATAATGCCCTTAAAGTTTTCTTCTATTCCAAAAGGCATCTGAATCTGCAAAACATCAGTATCTAACATATCCTTCAGCATCTTCTTTACCCGAACAATATCTGCACCAGACCTATCCATCTTGTTCACAAAAATAATCCTTGGAATATGGTATCTATCTGCCTGACGCCAGACTGTCTCAGACTGTGGCTGAACACCACCAACAGCACAAAAGACAGCTACAGCCCCATCAAGCACTCTGAGGGACCTCTCTACCTCAATGGTAAAATCAACATGGCCTGGCGTATCAATAATATTTATCTGGCACTCTCTCCACTGGCTGGTTGTAGCCGCAGAGGTGATGGTTATCCCTCTCTCTTGCTCCTGCTCCATCCAGTCCATAGTAGTATTGCCATCATCCACCTCTCCAATTTTATGAATCTTTCCAGTAAGAAAGAGGATTCTCTCTGTGGTCGTAGTTTTGCCAGCATCAATATGAGCCATAATACCAATATTCCTTATTTTGTTTATTGCAGTTTTTATTTCCATCTCTTTGATTAAGACACTCATTACTCTTTTCCTTATTTAGATTAAGCAGTTATTATACAAGAATCTTATCCCTTTGGCAAGAAGTATTATAAAAATTTCCCATTTTCCGCACCCTTTGATAAGGTTTAACAAATTGAAAGGAAAATGGGAAATTAAAGAAAAAATCTTCAAATTCCTATTTTTCGCATAA
>JAGUXG010000035.1 GCA_020061965.1 bacterium | reverse complement strand
GGGGGGAGGCACGATGGCCATGCCTGGTTATTTGAGACAGTGGATAAATTATCCCGTGAAACAAAGGATGAGGGCTTAAAGGAAAAATTTTGTTTGGCTGGGATGCTTCACACAAACTTTTACGAAGGGTGGCTTACAGAGGGAGAAATAAAAAGATGTGGCTTGCAAACTAAAAGATTTGTTAATAAAATAAGGGATATCTTAAACAATGGAAAATAATTTAAGGAGAAGGTGTGATGTTAGAGAGAGAGGGGGTATAAGAGACTTTTAGGTGAAAATAAAGGAATAACCACTGAGACGCAGAGTTTGCAGAGAAAGATAGAATTTTTTGCTTCTAAAGTTTAGGTGATTTCGTATTAGATTTGCTTTTGAGATTTGCAAAATAGGAGCCAAAAAAGATTGAGAAAAGGTTATGAATAAGATTAGGGGAATATTAGTGATAATAGTTTTCTTTCTTCAGGGAGTGGTTTTTGCAACCCAAGGTACTTCCACCCAAACCGATAACGACCAGGTTTCAAAGATAATTGCAAAGATTGAAGCCAACTTATCACAAATAAATACTATATCTGGAAGACTCTTCCAGACAAGATCATTTGGAGACATTAAGACCCTGAGTAAATTAAATTTTTACCTTAAATTGCCCGATAAGTTATATCTTGATTATTTAACTCCCCAGAGGCAGATTATCGTCTCTGATGGAAAGATGTTGTGGAGCTATTTCCCTTCACAAGATAAAGCCATAAAGGTTGATCTAAAAAAGATGGAAGATTTGGAGAACTCAATGCTATCCCCAAGAAAAATTTTAGGAATAGATATATTTGAAGGGTTGAAGGAGACATTCGATTTCAGAGTAGAGGAAAGAAAAGACGATCAGATCACTATCTGTGCTACACCCAAATCAGAGGGGAGATTGCTTGGTGAAGTGAAAGTGAAACTTGATCCTATCCGATGGGTAACCCTTTCTATCCAAATCTTTGATAAGAAAGATAGGCTAATTAGCCGTATCTCATATGATAAATACCAACTTTTTAATAAATCCATCTGGTTCCCATTAGAGATAGAAACGGAATCCTTGATTGGAAGAGAGATACTAAAAGAGAATATCTCCTTTCACAGAGTAAAATTGAATCCGAGGATTCCTGAGGAGAAGTTCAATTTTACTCCACCAGAAGGAATAGAGGTTTTATCTGGGGGTGAAGAACTCCTGGAGTTTTCAGGAGAAAAATTTTATAAAAAGGAGGTGAAAAGATGACAAGAAAGGTGTATGTCGGTTGGGTAATAGGGTTACTTTTGCTTTCGTTCTGTGCCGGCACCTATGCTCAGGCAGCTGAGAAGAAGGGTGGAGTAGGGCCATTTTTGGGTAGTTGTTGCCTTGGACCCAGGATTGGATTGGAAATGAATGAAGGTGCGCCGATAGAGTTATTGGAAGTTCTTCGGCTTGCCCCTTATGTCGGTGGGTTCATCCATCTTTATGTTGCTTACGACTATGGGTATAAGGCGGCTGGAGGAGAAGGTTTTCTTGCAAGCTGCTGTATCGGGCCAAGGGTCGGAAAAGAGCTTCCTGAAAGAAGGATCAGACAGAAGGAATGGTTGAGTTTAATACCGGTTATCGGTATTGTTCCTCATGTAATGATCGCTGTGGAAGCCGCTCAGGGCAAGACCATGACCGAGATCGAAAGAGAAGAGGCCCTTAAGAGGTAAGAAGACTATTGGATCTCGACCTGAAAGGAGGAAGGATGTTCCTCCTCCTTTTCTCTCAGATAATCAGAGAGTAAGGTTATGAAGGGACGAAGGTATGCATTGATATTATTGGGGATGGTTGGATTATCTTCGGCGGCCTACTCAGCCGGTCTTCATCCTTTTAGGGAACCGGGGGAGATTGAGGAAAAACAGCCATCTGCAGCCTGGGATAGTAAATGGCAGAAGGCTTCATCGATATCTACCTTCAAGCTTTTGCCGCTCTTGATGATACGAATATATCAGATTATAATCTCTCCTCAACAAAGTCAAGTCTGCAACTTCTCGCCGAGTTGTTCCCATTATGGATATGAAGCAATTAGAAGATATGGTCCTTTGCAAGGAATACTGATGGTTTCTGACCGCCTACAAAGATGTCATTATTGTGCCGGGGGAGAGTATCATCCTTCTCCAGAGGGTCGGCTTTATGACCCGGTTCAAAATCACTGCTTATGGGAAAGTTTGGATAATCTGAGGTAGGGATATTATGAAGAGTATCCCCTTCTTGATAGGCATTCTTTTTAATCTTTGCCTATCTTCGGAAATGTGCTTTAGCCAGGAAAATCTGCTAGGCAGCCGAGAAGAGGTTCTATCTTTTGCCGATTATCTCTTTGAGCAGGAAGATTACTATCTGGCGGCTACTGAATACAAGAGGTTTATCTTTATGTCCAATCAAGAGGGAGAAGATATTCCTCAAGTAAAGTTTAAGATTGGCCTCTGCTATCAGAAGAGTAAAGAATGGGATTCTGCCCTGGCAAATTTTAAAGGGCTTAAGAAGGAATTTCCCAATAAGGCTGTATCAATCGATTTTGAAATTGGAAGAACATATTATCTAAAAGAAGACTACCATGGGGCACTCGAGGTATTTCATGGCCTGTTAGAGTCGAGTAAGTTATCAGGTTATAGCCAGTATATGATCGGCTGGTGCCATCTTAAGCAGATGGATTGGCTAAGGGCAGAGTCTGCCTTCAGACAGGTCAAAGTCGATGAAACAGACTTGCAGATATATAACCTTTCCCAGGATTTGGCTCGATATAGTAGGCAGGGGGCTGAACTCCCTGAGAAATCACCTCTCATAGCTGGAATAATATCTACCTTAATCCCTGGCGGTGGACAGATATACCTCAAAAGATTTGGAGATGGAATCTTTTCTATGATAACCACTGTAGGTACAGCCTATCTTAGTAATCACTACTATCAAAAGGATCATAAGACCACCGCCTATATTTTAGGTGGGTTGAGCATTACTTTTTATGCAGGTAATATTTATGGCTCAGCTGCCAGCGCCAGACTGATCAATGCTTCCTCTATGTCTCATTATCTGAAAGAGATTGATAAGATAGCTTCTGAAGAGATAGTTAATATTG
>JAGUXG010000182.1 GCA_020061965.1 bacterium | reverse complement strand
TGCGAAAAATAGGAATTTGAAGATTTTTTCTTTAATTTCCCATTTTCCTTTCAATTTGTTAAACCTTATCAAAGGGTGCGGAAAATGGGAAATTTTAGATTTTCAATTTCAGATGTTAGAAAAATATATCAAAGAGACCCCAACTTGGCTTTCGGCAACAGGACCTGAAGCAGATATTGCTATCTCAGGAAGGATACGGCTTGCCAGAAATATAAAGGGTTTTCCATTCTCCCATTGGGCAAGCACCAAAGACTTGAATGCTGTGGCAGATAAGATAAAAGATGCCGTGAATAAAATAGACTACTTTGGGGGCTCTGAATCTTTTAAGATAAAGGAGCTTGACGGACTCAAAAAGCAGTTTCTTGTAGAGAGACACTTAATCTCAAGGGAGTTTGTCTTTGTAAAACAAGGTTTGCTTATTGTTGCTGATAAGGAGATTCTTTCCTTAATGGTGAATGAGGAAGATCACATCAGGTTTCAGGTCCTATCCTCAGGACTTTCTCTTGCCGATGCATGGCAAATGGTCTCTGGGATTGACTCCCTTCTTTCTGCTCACCTTGATTACGCTTATAGCCTTGATCTTGGGTATCTCACTGCCTGCCCAACCAATGTTGGCACAGGCTTGCGCGCCTCTTGTATGCTTCACCTTCCTGGCCTATCTATGAATCGCAAAATAGAAAAGATTCTGCCTACACTCTCAAGGGTAGGTCTTGTTTCAAGAGGATTCTATGGAGAAGGTTCTGAAGCCTTTGGCGACCTCTTTCAAATCTCCAATCAGATAACCCTTGGCAGAAGGGAAGAGGAACTGATTGAGAGCTTAGAGAAGGTGGTAAAGCAGATTATAGAATATGAGAGAGAGTCAAGAGAGGAGATAGCAGCGAAAGGCGGTCCAAAGATAGAAGATAGATTTAAGCGGGCATACGGCGTGCTTACCAACGCCAGCCTTATATCAAGCAGAGAGGCAATGGAACTCCTTTCTAGAACAAGACTTGGTGTCGCAACAGGCTTCTTAGATAAGATTCCATATTCTGCTCTAAATAAGCTATTCATCATCACCCAGCCCGCTCATCTTCAGATGCTTCTGGGCAAAGAGCTTTCTTCTTCTGAAAGAGATAAAGAAAGGGCAAAGCTGATTCAAAATGAGATTCAAGGAGCTGGTTAGAATAGAGATAAGGAATTGAAAATGGATACCAGGAAAATGGGAAATGTGAGATGAAAAAAAGGAGTTGAACCATGGAATTTAATGAGCTGCTTACAATAATGATAGAAAAGAATGCCTCTGATCTGCAATTAAAGGTTGGCAGACCTCCTCTTTATAGGATTCACGGAAGCATGACTCCCCTGGCTGATGTTCCTCCTTTTACAGATGAAGAGATGGAGGGGCTTGCCTTTTCTATGATGAACCAGATGCAACTTGAGAAGTTCAATTCCAGAAGATGGACAGATATAAGCTATGGACTAAAACAGAGTAGATTCAGGATAAATATCTTCCATAACAAAGGAACAATTGCAATCTCGGTGAGAAAAATCTCTTTGAAGATTCCAACTATTGATGAGATTGGTCTGCCTGAGTCTCTGAAAGATATAGTCAAATATTCAACAGGTCTTATTTTGGTAACAGGCCCAACAGGTTCTGGAAAATCAACCACACTGGCTACCTTGATAAATGAGATAAACGAAACCCGTGCTTGTCATATAGCCACTGTAGAAGATCCAATTGAGTATACCTTCTCTGACAAGAAAGCAATCATATCCCAACGAGAGGTTGGAGTAGATGTGGTCTCTATGGATGATGCCCTACCATCATTATTGCGACAGGACCCTGATGTTATCTTAGTTGGAGAGATGAGGGACAGGGAGACAGTTGAGTTTGTGCTCAAGGCAGCAGAGGCTGGACATCTATTGCTTTCCACATTACATACATCATCAGCCGCAACCACCATAGACAGAATCCTCTCCTATTTTCCAAGAGATAGCCATCACCAGATTCAGATAGAATTAGCAATGACCCTCAGAGCGGTAATCTCACAGAGGCTCATAAAAACTGCTGATGGCAAAGGCAGGGTTGCTGCACTTGAGATTATGATCGGCTCTCCTACGATAAGAAAGGCTATTGAAAAGGGAGAGTTCTCTTCTATCTATAAAACAATCAGCGAATCTGTCCATTTTTATAAGATGCAGACCTTGGAGCAGGCTTTGGTGGCGCTACTTGCTTACGAGGTGATCACAATAGATGATGCCGTAGCCAATGCCAATAATCCAGATGTATTAAGGGCACTTCTGCACGATTTAGGGCTAAAGAAGAAAGAAGATGGGAAAGAAGAGATATTGATTGAGGAAAGGTGATAGAAGTGTTGACTGAAGATAAAATAGTAAGATGATAAATCTTGGTTTTGTAGGCTATGGCTATTGGGGTCCAAACTTAGTCCGAAACTTTTATGCAACTGTAGGGGCTGCAGTCAAAAAGGTTTGTGACTGTAGCCTGCAAAGACTTGAGACAGTAAAAGCTACCTATCCATCAGTTGACATTACTCAGGATTATGAAGAATTGGTCAAAGACCCAAATATTGATGCTGTAGTCATATCTACCCCAGTTTCAACCCATTTTTCTTTAGCTAAAAAGGCTTTAGAGGAAGGAAAGCATCTTCTTTTAGAAAAACCTATGACTGCCACAGTAAAAGAAGCAGAGGAGTTGATTGGCTTAGCCCAAAGAAAACAAAAGGTGTTAATGGTTGACCATATCTTCCTTTATACTGGGGCAGTGAGAAAGATTAAAAAGGTGATAGAAGATGGAGAACTCGGCAATATCTATTATTTTGACTCTGTTCGCGTAAATTTGGGGCTGTTTCAGCATGATGTCAATGTCATCTGGGATCTGGCTCCTCATGACCTTTCCATCATGGACTACCTTTTAGCAAAAAAGCCTGAGGCAATCTCTGCTGTAGGCATCTCCCATTTTGGCAATTTAGAGAATATTGCTTATATTACAGTTCAATTTCCAGATAACCTCCTGGCACATATCCATGTCAACTGGCTTGCGCCAGTAAAGATACGGAGAACATTGATTGGGGGTAGCAAAAAGATGGTTGTCTATGACGATAATGAGCCGAGCGAGAAGGTAAAAATATATGACTGTGGAGTGACTTGTATAGAGAATAAAGAGGATGTTTATCAGATGTTGGTGCAGTATCGAACAGGTGATATGTTGGCTCCTAAGTTAGATACCACCGAAGCACTGAAGCTTATGAGTAAAGAGTTTATAGACTCCATCAATCAAAATAGAAAGCCTTTCACTGATGGAGAGGCAGGATTAAGGGTGACAAGACTTCTTGAAGCTGCCAATGAATCTCTTAAAGAAAAAGGAAGGGTGGTAAAAGTATGAAATGCGAGAGTCTTTTGAAGGTTGGTAAGGGATTACAATTGGACGATGGCGTTGTCCTTGGTTACAAAACTGGCAGGAATATCTCTGACTGGCATATTATTATTGGAGATTATGCCCATCTCAGAGTAGGGACAATCATTTATGCTGGCTCAAAGATTGGTTCGGGTCTTCAAACAGGACATAATGTTATTATCCGTGAAGAAAATCTCATTGGAGATAACTTCCAAATCTGGAGCAACTCTGTGGTTGACTATGGCTGTAAGATAGGCAATAATGTCAAAGTTCATGCCAATGTTTATATCGCTCAGTTTACTATCATTGAAGATGATGTCTTCATAGCCCCTGGGGTCTGCATCGCTAATGATATTCATCCTAAATGCAGGCTTTCTTCTAAATGTATGAAGGGGCCGACGATTAAAATGGGTGCTCAGATTGGAGTGAATAGTACTATCATGCCATTTATTACTATTGGGGAAAATTCACTTGTTGGAGCTGGTTCGGTGGTGACAAAAGATGTTCCTTCTGATTCAGTTGTTTATGGAAATCCAGCTAAAGTAAGGAGTTCTATCTTTAACTTAAAATGCACTACCAAACTGATGGAAGAGAGTCCTTATCTACCCCAGAAGTAAAATAATGAAGAAGATATTGGTAGGGGTAGTTGTGTATAATGAAGGTGCAAATATCAAAGATACCTTAAATAAGTTTCCAACTCATCCTGCTTATGATGTGATTATAGTAGATGATGGTTCAACAGATGAGACACCAGAGTATATTAAAGAGTTCAAATATCTTATCCTTAGACACCAAGTCAACTTGGGTATTGGAAAGGCAATCAAGGATGCAATCTTCTATGGCGAGGAGAATGGATACGATATTATTGTAACTATGGCTGGTAATGGCAAGATGCAACCTGAGGATATACCTGCATTGGTTCAGCCAATATTAGAGGAAGGATACGATTATGTTCAAGGCTCAAGGTATCTTAAGGGTGGCAGAAAAGACAATCTTCCCCTATTCCGAGACATAATGATCAAAACCTTTACCCGGTTTACATATCTATTGACAGGATTCAAAGGAACTGATGTAACCTGTGGCTTCAGGGCTTATAAATTGAACATATTAGAGAATCCAAAGATTAACATTTATCAGGATTGGTTAGATAAATATGAGCTTGAGTATTACATCCATTATAAGGTATTGACCTTAGGATACAAGGTGAAAGAGGTGCCTGTGGCTATGATTTATCCCAAAGAGAAGAGAGGCTATTCTAAGATTAAGCCATTTTCAGGTTGGTGGAGCATGATAAAACCCTGGATACTTTTAAGTCTAAGAATCAGGAAGTAGCCTGTTGAGTCATTAAAGAATGTTACTTGGAGTTATACCCAAAAGCAACAGGTCTAGTGAAGATTTTTGTTGTAGGTTGTAAGTTGTAGGTTGAAGAAGTAGAACAGATAAGGCTCAAACCTACAACTTACAACATCCTAAACTTACAACCTCAGGTTCTCTTTGTAAACCTGATTTACTTGGGTATAAATAATATGAATGTTCCATTTGTTGACCTGAAGAGACAATATCAAGTAATTAAGCAGGAGGTTGATAGTGCCATACAAGAGGTGGTCCTTAACACCTCTTTTATCCTGGGAAAGCCAGTAGCTGAGTTTGAGGAGAAGTTCGCAAGATTCTGTGAGGTTAAACATTGTATCGGAGTAAATTCTGGTACCTCTGCCTTGATTTTGGCTTTGCAGGCTTTAGGGATTGGACAGGGTGATGACGCAATAACTACGGCTAACACTTTCATCGCCACAGCTGAGGCAATCTCTTGTATAGGAGCCAAACCTGTATTTTGTGATATAGAAGAGAGAAGCTATAATTTAGACCCAAAAAAGTTAGAAAAAGCAATAACAAAGAGGACAAAAGCTATAATTGCCGTCCATCTCTATGGTCAGCCTGTAGATTTAGACCCAATTTTGGAGATTGCTAAAGAGAATGGGATTCCTGTGATTGAAGATGCCTGCCAGTCACATGGAGCATTGTATAAAGGAAAAAGGGTTGGAGGCTTTGGAGTTATGGCTGCTTTCAGCTTCTATCCAGGGAAAAATCTTGGTGCCTATGGTGAGGGTGGGGCTATTATTACCAATGATGATAGTCTGGCAGAGAAGATGAGGATGCTACGGGACCACGGCTCTTCCAAAAAGTATTATCATGAATATATCGGAAACAACTATAGATTGGAAGGGATTCAAGGGGCTGTCCTTTCGGTAAAACTTAGGTATTTAGACGAATGGAATGAAAAGAGAAGAATAAATGCAGGTATTTATAAAGAATATCTAAAGGGTATGCCGGTAGTTTTACCAGAAGAGATGGATTATGCAAGGCATGTCTATCATTTGTTTGTAGTCAGGGTAAAAGATAGAGAGAGACTTATAGACTTTCTAAATCAAAAGGGAATATCTACTGGTATCCATTATCCAGTGCCTATCCACTTGCAAAAGGCATATAGCTTTTTGGGATATAAAAAAGGAAGCCTTCCAGTTACAGAGAGGTTTATGGACGAAATCCTCTCCTTGCCTATGTTTCCTGAGTTAAAAGAAGACGAGATACACTATGTTGCTGATTGCATAAAGGAGTTTTATTATGAAGGCTAAAAATAAAAAAATCCAGAAAACAAAAGCAAGGGTAGAGAGAAGAAAGATACCCTTCCTTTTCTTATCTATCTTAATTGTTTCTCTTTTGTTGCGACTGTTCATCTTTAATGAGATCAAAACAAGCACTTGGGCAGGAACTCAACTTATCGAAGGTACAGATATGATTGGGTTCCATAGAGATGCAGAAGGGATTTTAGAGGGCAGACATCCTATTTTTGCTGGGTGTACTACTGTTACCTATCCTTATTTTTTGGCAGCAGTCTATTTTTTTGATAAGGATGTAAATCGTGTCTTTTTCTTTCAAATGCTCTTTGCCTTTTTTTGTTATTTTCTTCTTTATCTTTCGGCAAAAAAGGTATTTGGTCCCACTGTGGGATACATCACCCTTATTCTATCTATCTTCTATGGACCCTTTATTCTCTATGAAAACTGCCTTCTGGTAGATGGTCCAATTGCCTTTTCTACCTGCATCATCTTCTATCTT
>JAGUXG010000181.1 GCA_020061965.1 bacterium | reverse complement strand
CTATCTATAGCTGATATTGAGGGGTCAGCATGGCAAGTAGTGGTTCGCAGCGAGGATTTTCTCCCTGAAGGAACAGGGATTTACATCCCTGTAGATACAATAGTTCCAGACACCCCAGAATTTGAATTTTTAAGGGGTAAAAAGTTTCGGATTAAAGCCATAAGGCTTCGGGGAGAGTATTCTTATGGGCTTTTAATCACGAATAAGGATAATTTGCCCCTTGGAGAGGATGTAACAGATAAATTGGGGATTAAGAAATATGAGCCTCCTGTACCCATAGATATGTCAGGAAAGGTGGTGCCTTATGCCGAGGTGGATTGGATTTGTAAATATACGGATGTAGAACGGTATGAGAACTTTCCTAATATATTTGAAAATGGAGAGGAGGTGGTCGTCACTGAAAAGATTCATGGCTCGAATTTAAGGGTCTCCAAAAAAGGTGATCTGCTCTTTGTCGGCGGACATAGATGGATGTGGCAGGAAGATAAAAGGAATCTATACTGGCGGGCAATCAGACAAAACGGCTTTGATAAAATTTTATTAGAGAGATTACCGGATAAGGTTATCCTCTTTGGAGAGGTCTATGGTAAAAGGGTGCAGAGCCTACAATATGGCTTAACTACACAAAAAATAGCCTTTTATGATGCCTTTGTTAATGAAAGGTATCTTAACTGGGATGAGTTTATGGAATTAATGAAAGAACTAGGTTTAGTGGATAATATTGTTCCTTTGGTTTATAGAGGGGATTATGATCTGGATGAGATTAAAAAATTAGCCAAGGGCAATACATTGCTTGGTGGTGGGCATCTAAAGGAAGGACTGATAGTTAAGCCTGTAAAAGAAAGGGTTTCTGGTGAATTAGGCAGGGTAATCTTGAAATTTATTAATCCTATCTACGAAACAGGTAAGGGTAGAACTGATTTTCATTAAAGATCAGAATCTATCCTAAAATTTTCTGCGCCCTCTTCTTATTTTGCAAGGTAAATTAAGAAGATAAATATGATGGAAAACAAAGAATATCCCTTATCTGTAAAGATAATCAGGAGCGATAAAAGAAAGAGGACAATAGGTGCAAAAATTGTCTCTGGCGAGCTTCTTGTGTATCTGCCAGCAGGCATTTCAGGCGAGGAAGAGAAGAAATGGGTTGATAAGATGAAAAGGTGGGCAGAAGAACATAAGAAAAAGAAGGAATTAAATGATAGCACAAACCTTGAAAAGCTGGGAGAAAAGCTAAATAGGGAGTATCTTAATGGAAAGGCAAGATTTAGCTCTATAGAGTATGTCAGTAATCAAAAAAGAGTTTTTGGAAGCTGCTCTATAAGATCTCGTCAGATAAGGATATCAGACAGATTGGCAAAAATGCCTGATTGGGTAAGGGATTATGTTGTCTTGCACGAATTGACGCACCTTGTCCATCCTAACCATTCAAAACCATTCTGGAGGCTTGTCAATCAATATAGGCTTACTGAAAGGGCAAGGGGTTATTTAATGGCTTCCAATTTAGATAGTGATGAGGTAGAATAGGGAAACAGAATATCTCAATTCAGGTTATTTGGGGTTTTCGCAAACAGAATATTGTTATGACCTGTGGACATAGCATTATAAGCCGAACATCAAAGACTGACATCGCTTCGTTGATGCTTAAGCATGGTGGTGGACACAAAAAGGTTGTCACCTGCTGCCATTGAGGGTGTAAGAAAGACAGGATGGCAGGATATAGAGTTAGAAGCCTTGATTGAGCTTGCCAGGATAAAAACAGAATACAGAACACAGAATACAGATATAAAAATGAATGAGAATTTGGGAAAAATGGAATTTTAAGAAAGGGGGTATAGAGAAATGTTTAGAAAGAAAGTAATTAAAAGCTTAATGTTAGCAATCGGTATAATTGCAAGCACAGCTTGGGTTACGGCTAAGAGGCTTGATGTGAGTGAAAAGTTAACAGCAGGGGTAGTAGAAACCATACAAACCCGGACACCAGAGGCTCAAAAAAAGAGTAAGTTAAATAAATATGTGCCGGAGGTGATAATTGAGGCTAAGTGGCAGAAGCTGAAAGAAAAATTTGTACCCATTGAAGGGGATCCATGGAGGGGATGGATTTCGTGTGCAACAGAGATTTACGGAGGGTTTAGAACAGGAACAGTATCTTTTTACTTCTGGCATCAAAATGTTGAGCCTTATCCCCCTGTAATGCCTCGCTCTATCACTATTGATGAAAAAGAAAATCTGTATATATTAGACCCTGCTAAGTTTCGAGTTTTGAAATTTGACAGAAAAGGAGGGTATTTAGATGAAGTAAATTTGGAAAGAATTAAACCAAAAAAGGGCCACCTTGGCCGATTTGAAATAGCAGAGGGATGTGATCTAGGAGAAAAATCAATAAAGATTCATGTTGAGCAGGATAAAATATGTATAAAAGGATTAGAATTCTCAAAAACAGGAAGGTTTATTGGCACAAATAGCTCCTGTTTTGAAGAAAAAGGTTACAAACAAGTATCGCCAGGTAAAGTTATAAAAGATGATGGGATAGTCTATGAGATAGTTCTTATTGGAAGAAAAGAGAAGGAGAAAAAGGAGAAAGTCTATAAATTGGACCCTTCTGATAAAAGAATAAAAAATACAGAAGGTATAGAAAGGTTTTTGAAAAGAAGGGAAGAATTTATAAAGAAAATAGAAAAAGAGGGCACAGAAAAGCTTATGAAAGAGATGTATGGAAAAGGGGGATATCCAAGAAAGGATGGGAAGATAACCCTTTATGTTATCAAAGGAAGGTATGAATGGTACGAAAAGTTAAGGGTGATAAAATGGCAAAAGAAAGATTGACTAAATTTTTGAAACATCTTTTTCTTCTATTTCTGGGGGGATTACTTCTCTTTCCTTCTTTAATTAAAGGAGCTGTAAACTCAGATAATGTAATAGGTAGCAATGCTACTGGATATTTGGGCAGATCTTATGAATGGGGAGATCCTCCTAATAAAGAAACTGAATATGGAGGGGGAGGCATTATGGATTATGGTTTCCCTGAAGGAATGGATTGTTCAGGTCTTGTTTCCCTTTGTGCAGGTTTAAGAAGACACTATTTTGTAAAAGATATAGATTTATATACAGATTCAATAACTTGGGAGAATTTACAACCTGGTGATTTACTGCTGGGTTCAAGCTATGTCTTAATATTTGAAAAGTGGGTAGAAAAGGAGGGAACAGATACCAATAGATGGAAAGCAGGGGTTATTCATGCAAGTTATGTAAAACAACGAGTGAGGAGAGATACCTTTACTGTGAGAAGTTGTATAAATGAAGGGTGGTCTCCCTGCCGTTTCAAAAACGACACTACCCCTCCTAAGATAAGATTCTTGGGGGTAGAGAATGAAAAATATTACAATTCTGCTGTAACTTTGACAATAAAAGGAAACGATGACATAGAAGGCCCAACCTATGCCTATGGTCTATATGAAAACAAAAGGTTTGTAACAAAAACCTTCACAGAACGAGGAAAGTATGAGATTCCTTGGAAGGCAATTGACTGGAAAAAGAATGAGAAACCTGATAAGATCTTTCCTGTAAGGTTCTTCCTTCCATATTTATGGACAGGGGCAGAGGAGAATAAGGGAGAGGTTACAATCTCCTATCTAGAGGGGGATGTTGATGTCTTTCTTAAAGGTATGAAGGATTGGGAAAAGGCAAGGCTTAATCAAAAGCTAAAGGAGGGGGATAGGATAAGGACAAGGCTACAATCAAAGGCAGAGATTAAGCTTTCTGATGGCTCAACCATCAATATTTCTGAGAATTCCATTATGGATATTAAGGAGCTTTTTGAAAAAGGGCTTACAAGAAAATCCTCCTTTATGGTATGGATGGGAGGGATAAAAGCACGAGTTGAGAGGTTAAAGACTAAGGATTCAGAGGTAAAGTTTTATACACCAACCGCTGCTCTGGGGCTGCGCGGAACAACCGTATGGCTCCTTGTTGATTGGGAAGGAAAGACAAGGGCTGTATTTGAAAAAGGGTCTGGCTATATCTATTCAGACAAAGAGGGAGAAAAGCCTCTCAATGAGAATGAAGAGGCAAGTGTTTCATTAGAGGGCGATATTACTATAAAAAAACTAGAAATGAAAATAGTCCCTGATGTTGTTGGAAAAAGCCTTACAAACGCAAAGGTTGATATTACAAGGGCTGGTTTAAAAATAGGTGAAATAAGAGCTGAAGAAAGCACTGAGCCTCCTGATACTGTCCTTTCCCAATACCCACAAGGAGGAAGCAAGGTTCTTGCCAATACATCTGTTTCCCTTGTTGTAGCCTCTTTTATTCCCTCTATTATTGTTCCAGACCTTATTGGGCTTTCTAAAGTAGAGGCAATTGCAAAGATAAATGAGGCAGGCCTTGTTCTTGGAATGGTTGTTGAGCATATAAGTGAAAGACCAAAGGGTGAGGTTTTAAGGCAAAGACCAATCTCAGGAAATAAGGTCAAAAAAGGAAGCCCTGTTGATATTGCCATTTCAAAAGGGCCTAATATTATCTTCTATATTTATCCTTCACCTATTTTGGAGGAGGTGGCAATGTGGGCATCAGAAAGCGGGTTGACTTATCAGGCACGATGGGAAAAGACAAAAAAAGGTGTTCGCTTAAATGTATTGTATCGTCGCAAGCAACCCATAGGTACTGAAACTATAACTGTGACTTGTATCTTCTCGGAGCCTATGAATACTACACAAAATCCTTTAGTAAGACTCTATTGTGAAGGAAGAGATACGCTTATAGCCAATAAGAATGCGTATTGGGCGAACGAGACTACTTTTGTTGGCTTTACAGAAAAGATATCAAAGAATGATAATAGGTATAAGTGCATAGTTAATTTAGGTGTTTTTAAAGCACAAGATAAAGCAGGCAACCCTTTAGATGTGAGGCCAGATGTTCCTGCCTTACAAGAAGGCGAAGATGCTAACCATAAAAAAGTTTTATTTATAACTAGTACTAATATTAAAGCTGACCATAAAAAAGGCTTATTTTATACTATTATAGTTATATTGATACTTATGCTTATACTTATACCTTTTTATACTTACATTTATATTTATATTAGGTTTATATTAGGTTTAGGCAGATAGGGTGGACGAGTTGATAAAGCAGTTGAAGGACGCTAGGATATAGAGGTAGAATCCCTAATTGAGCTTGCTAAGATAAGGATAGAACAGGGAGAATATCAGGAGGCAAAAGAGGTCATAAACCAGGCCTTACGGATATGCCGGAGGTGCGGTTATAAACTCTATGAAGCAGATGCAGAGGCGGTCTTAGCCAGGGCATCTGGGGCTAAATGATAAAGAATTCTCTTGACAAGAAAACAAAATTTTAGTAAAATTGTTTAATATGAAAAACGATATGCAAACAAAAGAAAAACTTAAAATACTATTGACCCGATGGTTTGAATTTAAACCCCCGAATCTTGTCCAAAGAGAGTTTAATTACTCTTTGCTTAAGTCAAAGTTGATATTAAGTATTGTCGGTGTTAGGCGGTGCGGTAAGACCTGCCTATTATACCAGATTATGCAAAACTTACAAGTTCCAAGAGAAAATATTATCTATATCAACTTTGAAGATGAAGCACTTTATCCTTTAGTTGGAGATGAGTTGCAAAATTTGCTTCCCGTCTATTTTGAGCTCTTTTCACATAACCCTGATTATAAGATTTATCTGTTACTTGATGAGGTACAAAATATTCCCTACTGGGAAAAATGGGTAAGAAGGGTTTATGATACAGAAAAGAATATAACAATAATAATTACAGGTTCAACATCAAGGTTAGCAAGTTATGAGATTGCAACCGCATTACGAGGTAGAACAATTACCTTTAATCTATATCCATTTAGTTTTAAGGAATTTCTTGTTGCCCGGGATTTTAAGTTTGACCCCGCGACTATTGCCTACAGTAGAGAAAAGCCCATTTTAATGAAACTTCTTAATGAATATCTTACCTATGGAGGATTTCCTCAGATACTCTTTGAGGAAGGAGAGAATAAAAATATGGTCTTGCAGGAATACTATCGAGCAATATTTTATCGTGATGTCGTTGAGAGATATTCTGTTAGAAACATAAAATTGCTTGATAGCTTCTTAAAATTGATAACCTCAAATACTGCTTGCTTGATAAGTTTTAGCAAGACAGAAAATCTCCTTAAAACCATTGGATTTAAAGTTAGTAAAGCTACCTTGATAGATTACATCCCATATTTACCACTTGAAAGGGGTCCGTTTAACCTAAGTCTTTGATAAATAAAGAGTAATAGAATTTGACATTTCAAAATTACGTCTATAAGCAATTTAAACAATATAAAAACAATGCAAAAATGCTTGACTTTATTGAGATAATGTAATATTATACCTCTTTATAGACAAGATATTATTCCGTCTATAAGGAAGTAATTATGGATCTGGCAAAACTTCATCTCTTTTGGCGGCCAAGAAGGTATGGCAATAAAGAAT
>JAGUXG010000016.1 GCA_020061965.1 bacterium | reverse complement strand
GTAAAATTTTATAAGTCGTTGATTTACAAGTACTTACGATTTTACCAAAATGTTTAGTGAAATCTCGTAAGTTGTTGAATTTCAATAGGTTAAAAAAAAACACTTCAGATGAGTAAATAGTTACTCCGTCTTTAATCACCTCTATGGTTGCCTCAGATATTGGCTGGTTGGTCATAGAGTCAATAATTTTTCCAAAGAGGGAGACATTTAGAGAAATGACCCCTAGTGTTATTGTATTTGTATTGGTATTATTGGCATTGTCTTTTGCTGTTATAAGTAAGGTCTTTGTGCCAATTGATACAGAAATGGGTATGGTGTAGATAAAGGTATAGGTTCCATCACCTGCATCAAACATTGACTGATTAGATGGGCCACCAATAGGAGAGAGGTTGACAGTGACAGAGGCAACGCCACTTATACTATCAGTTATATTTGCTGTTAACTTTATTTATGTTCCTGGGCTAGAAATAGCTGGTATGGCCTGGGGATTAACAAGAATAGGTCCTATAGTATCTATAGTTATCCCATCAGAATACCCAGCTTCAGACCATATGCCTGCTCTATTCTTTGCTTTCACACTAAAATAATAGGTTACACCTTCTGTTAAAGAAAGATTTGCCTCTATAGTCTCAGTAGCCAGGCCACAAGATTTCCAATCTACGGTATTTGTTCCACCAGTTGTTGTCCCAATGGCATACTGGTATTCTGCAATCCCTGTTTCAGGATCAGTAGAAAACCAGAGAGCATGAAGCTGGGTTGTGCTTGTTGTATATTTTCCATCATCTGTTACTGTTGGAGTAGTAGGGGGTGTAGTATCTATTCCTTTTAGAGAAAAGTCAATACCTGGAGTGACATGGCCAATCTTTACCTCAACATTACCCTTCTCACCAGTCTCATAGCCATAAGCCTCTACCTTCATATCATAGGTTCCAGGAGACAAGTGCAAAAGTTTATAGATACCTTCTTCAGAGGTATGAGTAGTCTCTTTTACCTCTTTATTCTGTAGTGCCTTTACCCAAGCATTAGAAATAGGTGTTACTCCATCTTTCTTAGTCACCTTGCCATGGACTCCTCCTAAAAAATAGGCATTCAACTTGCCATAGCCCCAGGTGTTAAAATCTGGGACAACACCTGTAAAGTCATCACGCCTTGCCAGGTCTTTCAATATATCCTTATACTTCTGATATGAGAGATCTGGCATTGCCTGTAACATCAAGGCTACCACGCCTGCAACATGTGGTGCGGACATACTTGTTCCCTGCATTATTCTATGTTTTCCATCCTCTACAACCCATGTTGAAGGTGGAGATGAATCAGCTGACAAGGCTGAGGCTACGCCAAAGCCTGGAGCAGTAATCTCTGGTTTCCATCTTCCATCTCTGGTAGGACCAACGCTACTGAATGGAGCAATATTCCCGATTCCAGGATATGAGGAGTAAGACCGTAGATTACCACCAGAATCTGTCCATGATCCCTTTGTGCAGTATGCACCTACTGTAATCGCATCCCTTGCTGTGCCTGGCATACTAATCAATTTTGATCTACTAAAGCTTTCCTCTGTAAACGAAGCTTTCTGTCCACCCAAGTCGCTTCCAGCTATCCAGATGTCATAATCTCCATAGGTGATATTATTCCCTGTTACAGCAATGTTCCATATCCCAGGTGCAGGATTATGAATTTGACCTTGCCAGAGGTAATCCCTTAGGAGGATTATGCATCTATGGTCAAGATTATTGGGGTCAACCCCTCCTGGTGAGTTCTCAATCCAAATAACACCTTCATTTCTGATCACAATCCCTCCATACTCTCCTGTAGATCTACTATAGCTTATGCCACCTGGGGATGTGACTGTAACAGTCATTGTATCAAACCCTTTATACCACATATCAGAAAAAACAAAATCATCATTATTTGGCCAGGGATTATAAGCAGGTATATTGAATGTGCGCGTTCCAGTATTATTAGTAGAAACCTTACCCCCTGCATGGATGCGATCGTTTCCTTCATTGCCAGCAGCAACTACTACCTGACCGCCGTTATAGACCATAAAATCTATTGCCTTCTCTGTAGGGTCTGTTCCATCATGTGCTCCAAAATGCCATCCAAGGCTCAGGTTTATAACAAACTTCTTCCCCAAATACTTAGCCTTTGACTCAATATACTTCAATCCATCTAAGATAGAGCTTACAGTCCCTAACTTTCCTTTATCATTAAACGCCTTCACTATGATTAAATCTGCCTTTGGTGCCATACCTATATATTTATAATTTGAAGAAGAGCCATCACCTGCAGAAATACCTGCGACATGAGTTCCATGACCATTGCCATCCCTCTGATTACACCTTCCAGAATCTATATCATTTTTTGTCCATTCACTTCCATAGGTATATGGATGAGGGTGATATCCAGAACCATCTATTTGGTCCCAAATATAAAGTATTCTTGATTTTCCATTCTCGTCCTTAAAATCCTCATGGTTTACATCTATTCCGGTATCTATTATCCCAACTATAACTCCTTCTCCATCATAGCTCTTATAGCTCTCTGAATATGGAAAAGATGAGACCAAATTTACCCTTGACTCGTTATAACTCCTATCCAAACACAACTCGTATTTTGGTGATATAGAGACACTCTTGACACAAGAAAGTTTTACTATCTCTGGAAGCAGGCTCAGGGCCACACTTGCTGATGTGATTGATGTAGTGCCATCTGTTATGGGAGGATGGGGATTCACCCCAACCGATCTTATCTTTTCAGCTCCCTCATCTCCTCCTGTATAGGTGATAAGGACACTTGCTATTATTTCATCATCTTTGGTCCAGATATTCAAAGGCCTTGTGATATAGTTGCCTGGCTGTTTTGCTAAACTCCTTAGGCTTTCCTTTTTATATCCAATTAGACTTCTAAGTGGATGGTCAAGTTTATTTGAGTTCTCAACAACCTGATAAAGGGGAAGGATATCTGAGGATATTTGAAGCTTGGTTTCATTTGCCGAGGCTGTCTGAGATATTGTGAGATAGAGATTGAAGAATAATATAAGGAGGTGGCATAGTTTGTCCGAAAAGTCCTCCGGGCAGTGGCACACCTTCCAAAATTTCTATAAACTCTAACTTTAAGATATCAATAAGAGAATCATCTGTAAGGAGGGTTATAATATACTCTTTCTCGTTTTCTGTATCTGAAATATTTTTAACGCCTTTCTCTTTCAATATCTGCTTTTCCTTTTCTGATAAAATGTAAGTGGTTATAAGTGTGGCCTCAAGCAAGTCTTTAGATGTTGCAAATTCAGGTGCTCCTGTTCCTCCCCACTCTTTATCCCAAGAGAAAACCCATCCATACATAATGGCCTGTCTCAAATTACCCTTCCATGGATTATGACATACTTCACCCAATTTTATTTCCAGTTCATAAATCTTATGATCCAGGCCTTCTTCTACAATCTTATTCCATAATGGCCGAGGCTTCAGAATATACTTTGCACCTACTACAGCATACCCTGAAATCGAACCCCCCAACATCCCCCCAATCACCAATCCCAAAAACAGCACCTTTTTCATTTTTCTTATTTATACTCAAGGAACACAAGGTTTACCGAAGATTTTTGTTGTAGGTTGCAGGTTGAAGAAACAGAACAAACAACATCCTAAACTTACAACCTCAGGCTCTCTTTGTAAACCTGATTTACTTAGGTATAAATATCCAAAGACCAATTCTACTCTATTATCTGAGTAATAACCCCAGCTCCAACTGTATGTCCACCCTCTCTGATGGCAAATCTCAGTTTCTCTGCCATAGCAATGGGCGTAATCAACTCTGCCTCCATATTGATGTTATCCCCCGGCATAACCATTTCTACACCCTCTGGAAGCTTGATGTTACCGGTTACATCTGTTGTTCTGAAGTAGAATTGTGGTCTGTAACCTGTGAAGAAAGGAGTGTGTCTGCCACCCTCTTCTTTCTTTAATACATAGACCTCAGCCTTGAACCTTGTATGTGGGGTGATTGTTCCTGGAGCACATACCACTTGACCCCTCTCTACCTCATTTTTTTCTATTCCTCTAAGAAGAAGTCCAACATTATCTCCAGCTTCACCTGTATCAAGGGTCTTTCTGAACATCTCTACGCCTGTAACAACTGACTTCTTTGTGGGATGAATACCAACTATCTCTACTTGATCTCCTGTTTTTATAATGCCCTGCTCTATTCTTCCTGTAGCTACTGTTCCCCTGCCGGTGATAGTGAAGACATCCTCAACAGCCATTTGAAAAGGCTTCTCCTTCTCTCTCTTTGGAATGGCAATATATGAGTCAACTGCTTCCATCAACTTATAGATTGCTCCACAGTGTAGACATTCTGGCTTTGAGCAACCACATTCTGCAGCTTTCATAGCAGAGCCTCTAATGATGGGAATATCATTGCCTGGAAAGTTATATTCTGTGAGAAGCTCTCTTAGTTCAAGCTCTACCAAGTCTAATAGCTCCGGGTCATCTACCTGATCTATCTTGTTCAGAAAGACAACGATATAAGGGACACCAACCTGACGGGCTAAGAGGATATGCTCTCTTGTCTGAGGCATTGGACCATCAGAGGCAGCCACAACCAATATAGCCCCATCCATCTGGGCTGCACCTGTGATCATATTCTTGATATAATCAGCATGACCAGGGCAATCTATATGGGCATAGTGCCTGTTGGCTGTCTGGTATTCAACATGGGCTATGGCTATGGTTATGCCTCTCTCTTTCTCCTCTGGGGCATTATCTATTGAATCAAAGGGTCTGAAGTCTGCAAACCCTCCTTGAGATAAAACCTTGGTTATAACCGAGGTGAGTGTCGTCTTCCCATGGTCAATATGCCCTATTGTTCCCACAT
>JAGUXG010000101.1 GCA_020061965.1 bacterium | reverse complement strand
TACCTAACTTGCGTATTAAATCTTGAGTAATTCAGATTTTGCTGCATTCATCATCACATCCACGGGTGGCATAATACCTGTCCAGGCAGAAAATGATAGGCCAGCTTGATAGACGAGCATAGCTAAGCCAGAAATGGTCTTTGCACCCTTCTTCTCCGCCTCCTCTAACAGCCTTGTCTTTTCTGGGTTATAAATGAGGTCATAGACAAGAAGATTTGAGTGGATAAAACCTGCATCAATCGGCAATGGGTCATTCTCTTTCATTCCACAGGGTGTGGCATTGACTAAGAGGTCAGTATCTTTGAGGAGATTTGGGGTTGCCTCAGAAACAAGAATATCGAACCTATCCTTAATATAGCCTATTAGAGAGTCTCTCCTTTCCTTGTCCGCATCAGATATGTAGATTGCAACTGCACCCTCTCTTGCTAAAGATACTCCTACTGCCCTTCCTGCACCACCTGCACCAATTAGAGCAATCTTCTTTCCCTCTACAGAGAACCCTGTCTCTTTGATAGACCTTATGAACCCTTTTCCATCTGTGTTGTCGCCAAAAAGCCCTTCTTCTTTGACCACAACAGTATTTATCGCACCTATAAGCTCTGCTTCTGAAGAGACCTCATCCATATAAGTCAAAGCCTGCATCTTATGAGGTATAGTGATATTCACGCCAGCTATCCCCAAAGGCCTTAAGCCAAAGATTGCCTCCTTAAGATACTTTGGTTTAACCTCAAAGGGAAGATAGACCCAATCAAGCCCCAGGTGAGAGAAGGAAGCATCATGGATAGCCGGAGATATGGTATGGCTCACAGGATAACCCATAAGTCCAACCACCTTTGTTTTGCCTGTTATCTTCATTAAAAAGTTAAGTGAATAGATGATTAAACTAATAGTTCTTTCAGGCTATTCTCATATCTGGCTTTCAGCCTGTCTAATGAAATCTCTAAAGTTCCTTTAATTGAAAGGTGAAACGCCTTTACAACCTTTCCAATGAGACAAACTTCTCCAAGCCCTTCTTCAATCCTTTTGCTATCCTCTGGTCTTACCTCTAAGATAAAGCCTCCTGTCTCACTGAACAAAAACTTATCTATTCTCATCTTTTCTGGTATCATAAGCTCTGCCCCAAGACTACCTTTTATCGCCATCTCAATGATGGCTGTAATCAAGCCTCCATCTGATATATCATGGCATGCGAGAATCACGCCTTCTCTTATCAGGTCTATTATCTTCTCCGCATTCTTCCTCTCTTTCTGAAGGTCTGGCTTAGGGATATTCCCTCCAACAAGCCCTAATGTTTGGTAGTAGGCAGAGCCTCCAAGTTCATTCTTTCTCTCGGAAGCAAGATATAGATGGTTTTCAGATGTCTTTAGTTCCATAGTTATTGCCTTGGTGAAGTCTTCCATTATCCCAAAGCAAGCGATTATAGGCGATGGGTCTATGGCTCTTCCTTTGACAGACTCATTGTAGAAGCTCACATTTCCAGAGACAACTGGCAGTCCAAGCTCTTTGCAAGCAAAGGCTATTCCCCTGACACCTTCGGCAAACTGATAGAATGCCTCAGGTTTCTCTGGATTGCCATAGTTCAGGCAATCTGTGAGACAGGCTGGAGTTGCTCCAATTGAAGCAACATTGCGAAAAGACTCATAGACAGCATTTGTTGCTGCCCAATACGGGTCAATTCTACCATAACACGGGTTTCCATCGCACGATACAGCCACACCAACAGTAGAGCCTTTGTCTACCAGAGGTGCAATCAAAGAGGCATCTGCTACACCTGCTCGTATCACTGTCTTTCCCTGCACTTCTAAATCAAAAGATGAAGATATGAGCCTCTTGCTGGCAACATTCGGATTAGAGATGACCTTAAAGATTGCCTCTTCTAAACCTGGCATCTCAAACTCTGGCTCTTGATAATCGCAGACTACAGGCTTTTCTTCTCTTTGAAGGGATATTCCAGAGGTTACTGTCTGGACAGGCAGATTGCAGACAACCTCTCCAGAGTGTCTCAGGATATACATCCCATCTATCCTTGGCTTTCCAATCACAGATGCCTTAGCACCTTCAAATATATGAGAAAGCTCCCAATCCTCATTATATATCTTTAGAATATCTGGGACTATTTTCTCTGGCACAGCTAAGATATACCTCTCCTGGGTCTCAGAGCAGGTGATCACCTCAGGTGGCAGCCCTTCTATTTGAGGGACAGCGGATAAGTCAATCTCTACTCCAAATCCTCCTGCTTGGGCTATTTCGGATGTCCCACAACAAAGTCCTCCTCCTCCTAAATCTTTCATTCCGATGACAACACCTTTCTCTCTAGCCAGATTAAAGACAGCCTTATTTGCCTTTTTCATGGCCAAAACATTCTTGAGAAATGGGTCAGGAACCTGAACCGCACATTTTCTTTCCCTCTGCTCATCTAATATCTCTGAGGCAAAGGATGCGCCTCCAAATCCAGAGTAGTCCGTAGGTTTTCCAACAAGGATGATGGAATAAGGGATATTCCTTGCCTCTTCTGGAATTCTTGAATGGATGATCTCATTCTCTTTAACTATGCCCAAGGCAACAACATTGACTAAGCAGTTCTCATCAAAGCAATCAGAAAAATAGATGTCTCCTCCAAGATTAGGAACACCAAGGGCATTTCCATACCCGCCAACGCCTTCAACAACACCGGAGGCTATCCACCTTGTCTGATTCTTATTCTCTCCTTGAATAGAGCCAAATCTTAATGAATCCAAAACACCGATTGTATCCGCACCCATGCAATCAACATCCCGCACAATCCCACCTATGCCTGTGGCTGCACCTTCATATGGCAGGAGCTGAGAAGGATGATTATGAGACTCATGGGCGACAACAAGGCACCATCTCTCTCCATTTATCTCGCATAGCCTGATAATTCCAGCATCTTCATTTGTGCTAACAACCTGCTGCCCATTATTTGGAAGGAGCTTCAGAAAGGTGCGGCTGCTCTTATAAGAACAGTGCTCGCTCCACTCAGCATTGAAGATATATAGTTCAACAACTGTTGGGTCCCTGCCAATAAGCTCAGCAATCTTCCTTGCTTCATTTAAGCTCAAGGAGATATTGAGTCGGCTAAGCTCTACTCTCAATTCCTCGTCATTCAAAGTGGTTATAGGTACTTTTCTCTCCATTTGGTAACACTTTACTCATCTGAAGTAAAATTAAAAAGGATTCAAGGGATCGAGTGGTCAAGCGAAAGAAAGATTTATTGATTCTTCAAACACTTGAATCCTTGACCACTTTTATCACATATCACATATTTTTTCGGTAAACCTATGTTTCTTAAGTATATTTTCTCCAGTTCTCCCTTTTCTCTGCCTCTCATTTTTTACACATCAATATTTTCTGTACGGTTTTGAGCAGTTACCAATTTCAGATTCTCTTCCTGGCCAATAACCTCAACTTTTCCAGAAAGCCTGTGCGCTCTATTGCCTGTTCCTGCTGGAATGAGCCTGCCAATAATCACATTCTCTTTTAAGCCAAGAAGTTCATCTCGCCTCCCAGCAATGGCTGCTTCTGTCAGAATCCTTGTTGTCTCTTGAAATGAAGCTGAACTGATGAAACTGTCTGTGGATAGAGATGCCTTTGTAATTCCTAAAAGGATAGGCTTCGCTGAAGCTGGTTTTTTCCCCTCTTTTCTTGTCTTCTCATTCACTTCCTTAAAAAGAAACCTGTCTGCTTGTTCTCCCTGCAATAGCTCTGTATCCCCAGAGTCTTCAATCCTCACCTTTTTAAGCATCTGCCTTATTATAAGCTCTATATGTTTGTCATTTATCTCTACGCCCTGAAGTCTATAAACCTCTTGAACCTCATTTAAGAGATATGTCTGTAAAGCCCTTTCTCCCTCAATCTTTAAGATGTCGTGTGGATCAATAGAGCCTTCTATCAATCGATCTCCTGCCTGTATCTTATCCCCAAGATGCACCTTCAGATGTCTTCCCATAGAGACAGAATATTCTCTTATATCCCCTGTAAGTTCATTCTTCACCTCAATAATCCTTGTCCTGGTTCCTTCTTGTTCTTTGAAACTTACAATTCCATCGATCTCAGAGACAATGGCAGCATCCTTTGGATGTCTCGCCTCAAATAGCTCTGCTACCCTTGGTAATCCACCAGTTATATCCTTTGTCCTGATAAGCTCCTGTGGGAGTTTGGCAATAACATCACCAGCATCAACTTCCTGACCTTCCTGCACAACCAATCTTGCTCCATTTGGAATAATGTATGAAACCGCAGGTTCCTCTTTTCTAATGATGATTAGCCTTGGTTGAAATTCACCCTCTCTATCACCGATAATAACCCTCTGATATAACCCGGTATTTTCATCCAACTCCTCTCTCAATGTTCTTTCTAAGACAATATCTCTAAATTTAACAACACCCTTTGCCTCTGTAAGGATTGGCTCATTATATGGGTCAAATTCAGCTATAACTCTTTGCGGTTCTACAAACTCTCCTTCTTTCACTAAGATATGGACACCTGTTTTTATAGGAATCTCTCTCTCTCCTGACATAATCAATAACCTGTCTTTTAGAATTCTTACTGTTCCTCTATTTTCTGCCTTAATAAATCCATCCTCGGTCTGAATTATCGCATCTCCCACATTCACCCAGAATCCTTCATGAACCACAGGCTTTACACCAAGATGCAGAGGATGAGAGAAGAGTATCCTTCCTATCACTATCTTTCCTTCACGGGAAGAGATGTATGTTCCATCAGAAAGCGCAATCAATCTTTTTGGAAGCTGCATAACACTTATAGGATAGTCAAACTTTATCTCTGCCTCTTCAACCTTACGATGAGCAGTTCCTCCAATATGAAAGGTTCTCATAGTCAACTGCGTTCCTGGTTCTCCGATAGATTGAGCAGCCACAATTCCCACAGCCTCTCCTATATCTATAAGCCTTCCTGTAGCCAGATTCCATCCATAGCATTTAGAGCAGACGCCCCTTGATGATTCACAGGTTAAAACAGACCGTATCCGTATCCTCTCAATCTCTGCCTCTTCTATCTTCCGCGTCGCTTCTGCATTTATCTCCTCATTTGCCCGAACAATCACTTCACCGGTCATAGGGTTTATAATATCGTCCAAGCTGACCCTTCCTAATACCCTATCTCCCAAGAATTCGATCACCTCATCTCCTTCTTTTATGGCTGCGGCAATAGTTCCATTTATTGTTCCGCAGTCTTCTTCTGAGATGACCACATCCTGAGCGACATCAACAAGCCTTCTGGTGAGATAGCCGGCATCTGCTGTCTTTAATGCTGTATCTGCCAGACCTTTTCTTGCTCCATGGGTTGAGATAAAGTATTCAAGAACAGATAGTCCTTCTCTAAAATTAGATGTGATAGGCAGCTCAATGATCTCGCCTGAAGGCTTAGCCATAAGACCACGCATTCCAGCAAGCTGTCGTATCTGTTGTTTTGAACCCCTTGCACCTGAAATGACCATAAGATATACAGGATTAAAGCCATCTTGATCCCGGCTCATCTCATCAATCATCATCTTTCCCAAATCCTCATTGATAGATGTCCATAGATCAACTACCTGATTATACCTCTCCTCTGCAGTGATGACTCCCTTTTCATAAGCCTCAACTATCTTCTCTGCCCGTTTATGGGCTGCAGAGAGTAGCCTCTCCTTTTTTGCTGGAATTTTAAGGTCAGAAGCAGCAATAGTAGAACCAGACTTTGTCGCAAAGGTATAGCCTATCTTTTTGATTTCATCCAAAAATAGCACAGTTCTGTGGATTCCATACTTAAAGTAGATTTGACTTGTTAGATCTGATAGGATTGATTTATCAACCATCTTATTCACATATCCGAAATCCTCTGGAAAGGCTTCATTAAATATAAGCCTGCCTATGGTTGTCTCAATGAGTTTTCCATCTAATCTTACCTTTACAGGAGAATGAATGCTCATCTTTTTCATTTCATAAGCAGATATAGCCTCATTCTTATCTGTAAAGACTTTTATTCTTTCACTCTCTTTAAGCCCTTTTTCTCTTGTAAGCCAACAGAGACCTAAGACTATATCCTGACTTGGTGTTATAAGGGGTTTTCCATTAGCCAGAGAAAGGAGATTATAGGCTGAAAGCATAAGTAATCGTGCTTCAAGTTGTGCTTCAAGGGAGAGCGGCACATGGACAGCCATCTGATCCCCATCAAAATCTGCATTAAAGGCTGAACAGACAAGAGGGTGCGTCTTTATTGCCTCTCCTTCAACAAGAATTGGTTCAAATGCTTGAATTCCAGCCCTATGAAGGGTTGGTGCTCTATTTAATAAGATGGGGTGTTCCTTTATTACATCCTCTAAGGCATCCCAAACCTCATTCGTCTCTCTTTCCACAAGCCTTTTGGCACTCTTAATATTATGGGCACAGCCTTTAGCCACAAGCCTGTGCATAACGAAAGGCTTGAAAAGCTCAATAGCCATTCTCTTTGGGAGGCCACATTGATGGAGCTTTAACTCTGGGGCAACCACAATGACAGACCTTCCAGAATAATCAACCCTCTTTCCAAGAAGGTTTTGACGAAATCTTCCCTGTTTTCCTTTAAGGACATCCGATAAAGATTTGAGTGGTCTGTTTCCAGAACCCTTAACAGGCCTTACCCTTCTTCCGTTATCAAACAATGCATCTACTGACTCTTGAAGCATCCTCTTTTCATTTCTGATGATGACATCAGGGGCCCTGAGCTCTATCAGCCTTTCCAACCTGTTGTTCCTGTTTATCACCCTTCTGTATAAGTCGTTAAGGTCAGAGGTGGCAAACCTTCCTCCATCTAACTGAACCATAGGTCGCAGGTCAGGTGGAATGACTGGAAGTGCATCCAATATCATCCATTCAGGTTTATTTCCTGAATTCACAAAGGACTTGGCTATAGAAAGCCTTTTTAGAAGCTTCTTCTTCTTTCCAACAGACTTTTCATTGACCAATAGATCTTGTATCTCACTTGAGAGCTTTTTGCAATTCAAGGAAGAGAGTGCTTTCTTTAATGCCTCTGCTCCCATACCAACCTCAAATCGCTCACCATGTCTCTCCTTTAGTTCCCGATACTCTCCATCTGATAAGACCTGATATTTTTGCACAGGAAGACCATCTTTCACATCAAGGACAAGCCACGAATCAAAGTATAGAACCTGCTCTAATTCTTGAGAGGTGATGTCTAAAAGAAGGGCTATCTGAGACGGAACCCGCTTGACATACCAGATATGGGCAACAGGAGCAGCCAGATCGATATGACCCATATGCTCCCTTCTTATATCAGACTTGGTAACCTCAACGCCACATCTATCGCAGACCACACCTTTATAGCGCATGCTTTTATACTTTCCGCAGAAACACTCCCAGTCTTTCATTGGACCAAAGATTCTCTCGCAGAACAAGCCGTCCCTCTCAGGTTTCAGTGTCCTATAGTTTATGGTCTCTGCCTTCTTTATCTTTCCAAATGACCAAGAGTGAATTGTCTCTGGAGAAACAAGCCCTATCTTTATATTAATATCCTTTCTTTCTTCCATCATATATTACAGAAAATCCTCCCTTTATCTTTGATGTAGAATATTATATAGTACTATCTTTTACCACATTTTGTCTATATAATTTTCTTTTCTGATGTTACTATTTCAAAATGATATATCTAATTACTAAATGAAGATGATAGTTTTTTGATCTTTAAAATTAGTAAATATGATAACCTCTTATGATTAAATCTAAATATAGGAGGTTACAAGATGGGATTTACCTTAAAAGAGATGCAAAGATATAGGGTCTTAATGGATGTGTTAGAGAAAAAGACAAAAGCCAAAGAAGCAAGCTTGATTCTTAAGTTAAGCTATCCTCAAATCTTAAGACTTAAAAATAGGGTTAAGGAGAGAGGAGAGAAAGGGCTTTTGAGAATACAAAGGGAATCAAAAGAAAGATTTCTGAGGCTAAAGGAAGGGTTGAGACAAGATTTGAGCTCTTTCAGGATATATTTATCAAAAAGATGCAACCTCTTGAATTAAAGACTATACAAAAGCAGATGAATCTCTCCTTAATAAATTCCTACATTGCTTTTAAGAAAAACCAAGATTTAAGAAGGAAGAAGAGATAAAAGAGCTTTTTCGTGAGGAGAGAATATATGGAATGTCCAAGAAAATATATCATTTTTGTAGTAATTAGATATATCATTTGATTTAGTAAGCACAATAATTTCTTAAGAAAAAATCTTTTTTATTCTCAACTTTTCACCAAAGAATAAGCAATCTCTTTTGTTTTTTCTAAAATCTCTTCTTCTCCATCTACATTTCTACTTTCCATCAGTATTCTGCCATTACAGATTGTTGTCTCTATGAGCCCAGAGTTTGCTGAATAGACAAGGTCGCTTGTGAGATTATAGCCTGGAGTAAGTTCAGGACTTGCAAGGTCAATCAAAAGCAGGTCTGCCAGAACACCTTCTTTTATTTCACCACAGGGAATATTAAAGGAAGAAGCAGGATTTTTTGTCGCCATATCAAATGCCTCATGGCAGGGTAAAATCTCTGGATCGCAGTAAGAAAACTTGGTAAGGAGCGAGGCAAACTTCATCGTCTCTAAGAGAGAAAGGTTGTTATTAGAAGAAGCACCATCTGTCCCAAGGAGGCAAAGGAGCTTATCCCTCATCTCTTTATACCTGAAGCACTTGCCAATAGCCAGTTTCATATTTGAGACAGGGTTAAAGACTACCTTTACTTTATGTTCTGAAAGTATCTCAATCTCCCTATCAGAAAACCAGACAGAGTGGCAGGCTATCAGGCTTTGCCCAAGAAGCCCTATCTTTTCCAAGTATTCCACAGGTCTCATCCCCTTTTTCTCCAAACAATCCTTCACTTCTTCCTCTGTCTCTGCAAGATGTATATGGATTAAAATATTATTCTTATCTGCAAAATCCTTTGTCCATCTTAAAGATTCTTCTGAAACGGTATAAATGGCATGTGGACCAAGGCTAAAGATTATCCTGTCGCTGTAAGATTTGCTCTCTTTATAAAGGGTCTCATTTAAGGCTACCTGTTCCTTTGCCTTCTTTTTATCATCAAAGTCAATGAAGACTGCAGATATGGTTGCCCTGATTCCCATCTCTTCTACGGCTTTTGCAGTGCCATGCCAATGCCAATACATATCATTAAAAAAGGTGGTTCCAGACTTGATCATTTCAAGACAAGCCAATTTAGCTCCCCAGTAAATGTCATCTTCTGTCATCTTTGCTTCAAGCGGCCATATCTTCTTGGTGAGCCATTCCATCAGAGGCAGATCATCAGCATACCCGCGAAGCAAGGTCATTGCCGCGTGGGTATGACTGTTCATCATAGACGGAATAACAGCCTTATTCCTTCCATCAATCACCTTATCTGCTAAGACATTGAGGTCTTTGCCTATTTTGGCAATAATATTCCCTTTAATAGACAGGTCACATTTTGTACCATTCAACAGAACATTCTTTATCAAGATACTCATATTTTGTATCAGTCCTATAAGACCTATACCCAATAAATCAGGTTTACAAAGAGAGCCTGAGGTTGTAAATTCCTATTTTTCTCTACCCTTGATGCAAGATTATCTTTTTGCTCTAAATTAAACCTTTCATCTTAAATTTTTCTCCATTTTTTATGCGAAAAAT
>JAGUXG010000008.1 GCA_020061965.1 bacterium | reverse complement strand
TGGACATATAGAGACTCAAGAAGAGAGGGTGGATCATATCTTACAGCTTAGAGAGCTTCAGGATAGGACAAGAGGATTTTCAGCCTTTGTACCATTGTCCTTTCATCCACAGAATACCAAGATTTCTTGCCTAGGTTCAAGTGGCATGGACGATTTAAGGGTCTTTGCAGTAGCGAGACTCCTTTTAGACAACTTCTCCCATATCAAGGGGCTATGGATGTATCTGGGTGAAAAGATGACAGAGATTGCCCTGTCTTTTGGGGTAGATGACATAGGTGGAACAGGCTTTGAGGAGAAGATTGTAAGCTCAGCAGGTGCAGAAATCTCTTCTGAAATTTCTAAGGAGAGGCTGACAAGGATGATTAAGAATGTAGGAAGGATGCCGATGGAGGTGAATAGTGCTTACAAATAGGGGTCAGGGACAAGGAACAAGGGATCAGGGATTAGAGGTTTTGGAGAAAGCGGATGCTGGGGAGAGGCTTGATGTAGAAGAGGGAACAAGGCTTTTTGACCTTGACCTTATCTCTTTGGGTAGGGTTGCTGATAAGAGAAGAAGGCTTTACCACCCAGAAGAGATAGCTACCTTTGTGATTGACCGCAATATCACCTTTACAAACATCTGTGTTTTGAGATGCAGATTCTGTGCTTTTTCAGTTAGCAAAGGGTCAAAAACAGCTTTCATTTTGTCAAAGGATGAGATTCTGAGGAAGGTAGAGGGGTTGGTGAAGATGGGTGGAACCCAGGTGATGCTACAGGGAGGTGTTCATCCAGAGCTTTGCCTTGATTACTACTGCGACATCTTGAGAAGTATCAAGGCTAAGTTTGATGTCTGGCTACATTCTTTATCTCCTACTGAAATTCATTATCTATCTGAAACCTCTGGTCTGTCTATCAGGGATGTATTGCTTAAGCTGGCAGGAGCAGGTCTTGATTCCCTTCCAGGTGCAGCAGAAATATTAGTTGACCGGGTGAGGAGAATAGTCAGTCCTCATAAACTCACCACAGCTCAATGGCTCGAAGTGATGAGAGAGGCACATTCAATCGGAATGCAGACTACAGCCACAATGACCTTTGGAATGATGGAGACAAGGAGAGAGAGGATTGAACATCTTCTTGAGATTAGAGACCTTCAAGACGAGACTAAGGGATTTAAGGCATTCATTCCATGGACATTCTCTCCAAAGAATACAGAATTCTCAAATATTCCAGCATCAGGAGGGGTTGATTATCTAAAAATAGTTGCTATTGCTAGAATAATATTAGATAATATTCCTAATATCCAGGCAGGCTGGGTGACAGAAGGTGTTAAATTGGCCCAGATTGCCTTGTTCTTTGGGGCAAACGACCTTGGTGGCACTCTGGTAGAGGAGAAGGTGATAGAGGCTACAGGCGTATCCCATAAGATGTCAGTCAATAAAGCCATAGAACTGATAAGAGGAGCAGGCAAACAACCTGCCCAGAGGAACACAAGGTATGAGATTGTTCAATTATATCCGAATGATAAGGAAAAGAGGGTTTACCATGATTGAGATGATGGTAGTTATAGTTATTATTGGTATTTTATTGACTATAGCTGTGGCCAGGTTCCAGCTTATGATTGACCGAACAAGAGAGAAGACAACCTTTGTGAACCTTAGAAACATCAAGATTGCAGTAATGATGTATGCTGATACACCAGCAGGTTTTTTATATGGCAAATCTGTTGAATGGTTTGAGAATGCTTTGACAATCAGGTTTACTAATGGAAAGTATCCACCAGCTTTATTAAGAAGTGCAGCCAAAAATAACCAGAGTAATGCTCTCTACTGTGGAGCCTTCCCAACTACTGATGATGGAGGATGGATGCTTTCTACACAAGGAATGGATGGTAGAGTTTATATAAATAGCACAGGGCTAAGCACCGCTGGTGTGCCATATAGTATCTATGAAATGTTTTGATATATCAAGAATAAATCAGCCTTTGCAATAAGTTATGAAGCAAAAAGATAATCCATTCAAGAAAAATATCCTGTTGGTAGGAGCGATCCTTCTCCTTTTTAACGGCTGTGGTCAAAAGAGCAAGAGGACCCTCGCGCCTCCTAAAGAGACTAGACCTTACATCCGAACCATTGGTCGCTATGGCGGACAACTCACCCTTTCAACCATCTCTGATCCAAAGTCATTCAACCCAATCCTGGCCAAAGAGACCTCAAGCACCATCATCACCAGCCTTCTCTTTGAAGGATTGACCACGACCAATGGCATCACCACCGAGGTAGAACCGAATCTGGCTAAGGATTGGGAGGTGAGCCCAGATGGCCTTGTCTGGACCTTCCATCTCAGGGATGATGTGAGATGGTTCGATGGGGCCCCATTCAGCGCTGATGATGTTGTCTTCACCTTCAAAGAACTTATCTATAACCAGAAGATCCCTAACTCTGCTAGGGACATCTTCACCATAGAGGGTAAGGAGTTTGAGGTCGAAAAGGTAGATGACTACACTGTGCGATTCAAACTGCCATGTTGCTTCGCCCCTTTCTTGCGGTCAATGTCTCAAGAGATACTCCCTTCTCATGCGTTAAAAAAGATTGTAAGACAGGGTAAGTTCAACTCTACCTGGGGGTTAGATGCCAATCTAACATCCATCATCGGGACAGGACCCTTTAAGTTGAAAGAATACCTGCCTGGTCAGCATCTCCTCTTGATCAGAAACCCTGACTATTGGAAGAAGGATAGCAAACTCAATCGGCTACCCTATCTTGAGAGGATAGTCTATCTTATCGTCCAAAATGAGGATACAGCCCTCCTCAAATTTATGGAGCATGAAACCGACTACTATGGCCTCCGTGGTCAAGACTTCCCTATTCTTAAGCCGAAGGAGGCAGAGGAAGACTTTACCATTTATGAGACTGGACCTACCTTTGCTTCAAACTTCCTTGTCTTCAATCAGAATAGGGAGGCTGATCCAAAGACAAAGAGACCCTATGTTGAGCCAAAAAAAGTTGGGTGGTTCACAGATGTCAGCTTTAGAAGAGCCTGTGCCTATGCCATTGACAAAAGCTCAATCATCAACATCCTTATGAATGGACTTGGCTATCCACAATATTCAGCTATGAGCCCATCCTCAGGTTTCTTTTACAACCCAAATGTCATAAAGTATGAGTATAATCCAGATAAGGCCAAGAATCTTCTTAAAGAGGCTGGATTCCAAGACAGGGATGACGATGGATTCATTGAAGATAGCAAGGGAAACCCTGTTGAGTTCAATCTCTTTACCAATGTCGAAAATACCGTCAGGGTAAAGATAGCTGAGATCATCCGCAAGGACCTCCAAAATCTGGGGATGAAGGTTCATTTCACGGCCTTAGAATTCAATAATCTGGTGACCAAGTTAGACTCCACCTATGCTTGGGATGCCATCATTATTGGTCTGACTGGTGGTATAGAGCCACACTTTGGGAATAATGTCTGGCAGTCAAGTGGTCACCTCCATATGTGGCATCCAAAGCAGAAGAAGCCGGCCACAGATTGGGAGGCTCAGATAGATAGGCTCTTCAACTTAGGGGTTCAAGAACTTGATAATGATAAGCGAAAGGCATTCTATGATGAGTGGCAACTCATTGCCTCTCAGAACCTTCCCTTTATCTACACCGTCCTTCCTGCCTCTATCTTTGGTGTTCGAAACAGGTTTGGGAATCTCTACCCTACCCCATATGGTGGCGCCTTCCATAACTTAGAGTATATCTATATAACAGAAGACAGATGACAGAAAAAATATGAAGCACGAGATCTGAGATCACAGACAAATCATATGTGTTTAGGTGAAAAAGAAATGAATTTGAAAAATAACCAAATTTCAATAACCAAACAAAAAGGTTAGAAAATATGATTATACCCAAAAGCAACAGGCCTAGCGAAAATTTTTGTTGTAGGTTGTAAGTTGTAGGTTGAAGAAGTAGAAGAGATAAGATCCAAATCTACAACTTACAACATCCTAAACTTACAACTTCACTCTCTTTGTAAACCTGATTTAC
>JAGUXG010000093.1 GCA_020061965.1 bacterium | reverse complement strand
TCGTAAGTTGTTGAATTTCAATAGGTTAAAGAAAAAACACTTCAGATGAGTAAATAGTTACTCATATTTTATTGGGGGGTGTCAAGTAGATACCCCTAATTTCTTATTTTCACTTTTCCTTTGGGATTCGCATAGAATAAAACGATCTTATGACGAAGACAAGAGCTATAATCAGGAAAATAACTCCAACTGGAGTGGCATACTGTCGCATACCTTCAGCAATAGCTATCTCCATAGCCAAAAGACCAAAAAGGGTCGTAAATTTAATGATGGGATTCAAGGCTACAGATGAAGTATCCTTGAAGGGATCGCCAACTGTATCTCCAACAACACAAGCTGTATGCAAGGCCGTGCCTTTCTCTCTTAAATCAACCTCGACTACCTTTTTGGCATTATCCCAGCAACCTCCAGCATTAGCCATAAAAATAGCCTGAAATAGACCAAAGACAGCAATAGCAATCAGATAACTGATGAAGAAGGCAACTGGAGAGTTTGAGTTGACTGGGCTGGATAATAGAGCAAAGGCTAAAGTAAAAGAGAAGACTGCCACAAAGATATTGAACATCCCTTTCTGGGCATACTGGGTGCAGATCTTAACTACATCTTTGGAACTCTCTGTAGAAGCGATGAGGGTCGTTTTATCATCTAATTTTATATTCTTCTTTATGTAGTCAACGGCCCGATAGGCGCCAGTAGTCACAGCCTGACAAGAAGCACCAGTGAACCAGTAAATGACAGATCCGCCGCATAAGAAACCAAGCAAAGTATAGGGATTAAGCAGGTTCAGGATGGATTCAGGTTCAATCCCCAGGGTCTTTTTCAAAAGCAGTATTAAAGAGAAGATCATCGTGGTCGCACCTACGACAGCAGTGCCAATCAAGACTGGTTTTGCTGTGGCCTTAAAGGTGTTGCCACAACTATCGTTGGCTTCCAGACAATGCTTGGCTCCGTTAAAGTTTGGCTCAAACCCGAAATCCTTTTTAATCTCCGAGGAGATATTGGGAAGGGATTCGATCAAGGAGAGTTCATAGATTGACTGGGCATTATCCGTAACAGGTCCATAGCTATCAACAGCAATAGTGACTGGTCCCATCCCCAGAAAACCAAAGGCTACCAAACCAAAGGCAAAGATAGAAGAATAACCCATAAACCCATCTAATCCCAAAGTGCTGGTATAATAAGCAATAGACATCAGACCAAAGATAGCCATTCCTATCCAGAAAGCACTGAAATTACCAGCGACAAAACCAGAGAGGATACCAAGGGAAGGACCGCCTTCTCTGGATGCTGTAACCACCTCCTGACAATGCCTTGATTTAGAACTTGTAAATACCTTGACTAATTCAGGGATGATTGCTGCTGCTAATGTTCCACAGCTTATTATAACCGAGAGCTTAAACCAGAGAGAATCAGGGTACGAAGAGAGTTGCCAGTAGCTGACAATGAATGTAACGACTATAGAAAGAATGGAGGTTAGCCAGACCAAGGAGGTAAGACAATCCTCAAAATGAACCCTCTCCTTGCCTTTATTCAACATTTCAATCAATCCTTTATTGATAAAGTAGGCGCTTATAGAGGTCAGTATCATCAAGATACGCATAAGAAATATCCAAGTGATAAGCTCTGCTTGATATTCGGAAAAGACACCAAGGACTATGAAGCTGATCAAAGCAACACCTGTTACCCCATAGGTCTCAAATCCATCTGCTGTAGGGCCAACACTATCTCCGGCATTATCACCAGTGCAGTCAGCGATAACCCCTGGGTTTCTTGGGTCATCCTCTTTGATATTAAAGACTATCTTCATTAAATCCGAGCCAATATCAGCAATTTTGGTGAAGATGCCACCACACATACGAAGGGCAGCAGCTCCAAGAGACTCACCAATGGCAAAGCCAACAAAGCAAGCCCCAGCGTATTGTCTGGGAACAAAGAGCAGAACCACAAGCATCATTATCAATTCTACACAGACCAAGAGAAGCCCGATGCTCATTCCAGATTTTAGCGGAATATCCACCAATTTTATTGGTTTATTCTCTAAAGAGGCAAAAGCCATTCTGCTGTTGGCCAGGGTATTCATTCTTATGCCAAACCATGCTACACCATAAGAGCCGAGGATGCCAATCACTGACCAGCCCAGAATGAGCAGGACCCCATCAAGAGCCATATTCTGCAAAACACCAAAGTAATAAATGATACATACAGCAATGAATATCTCAAGGTAGATCAATAGCTTGCCCTGCTGGATCAAATATGTCTTGCAGGTCTGATAGATAACATTTGATATATCCAACATTGATTTATGGGCTGGGATACCCTTCACCTTGAGGTATTCATAAAGACCAAAACACATCCCGAGAAGACAGACAAAAAAACCACATATCAATAAATTGTATTGATTCGTAGTTAATACTGGCATCTCCAATGCCGCTTCACTTGCAAAGATAGGCGAGGCAAAGACATAAAAGAAAAGATTCAACGCCCCTTTCTTAACCAAACTATCTTTTAATCCTTTAATCATCATCTCCTCCTGGATATATTTTATTATACCCAAGTAAATCAGGTTTACAAAGAGAGCCTGAGGTTGTAAGTTTAGGATGTTGTAAGTTATATGTTATTTGTTCTACTTCTTCAACCTACAACTTACAACCTACAACAAAAATCTTCGCTAGGCCTGTTGCTTTTGGGTATAAAAGCATTATAGCACAGATAAACTTTTTTTGTCAAAAAGATTTTATCTTGTATGTTATATCAAAAAGGAAATTTCTATTGACAGAAACGAAGATAGAATTATAAAATAATGGCTATGAAATCAATAATCGTTGCTGGAAACAAGAGGTGTGGAAGAACACTATTGTCAGTGGGAATGGCTCTAAACTTACAAGACATCTCTTACTTCAAGCCTTTTTGCACAAAGAAGATTTGGGGGAGAAAGGGCGATGAAGATATTAAGATAATGAAGAAGATCATAGACATTCCCTATTCTGAAACAGAGCTTTACTTAGACATAGAGCAAGATGTAGCAAATAATAAGATACAAGAAATTTTTGAGAAAGTGAGCCAAGGCAAAAAACTTACAATAGTTGAATCAGACATGTTTTATGGTTATAGAAAAAAGTTTTCTGCTCTACACATCGCTCATCTTCTGGGAGGGAAGATCATCCTTTTGATAGAAAAGAAGGATGGATGGGAGGATGAAGCAGGATTCTTTTCAGATAGACTGAACAATACCCTTCTGGGGATAGTGCTGAATAAAGGAGAAGAATCCGATCTCCAAAAAGAAGGGCTTTTAGGGGTGATTCCTTATGACAGCAGTCTATCTACCCTTTCTGTCAATCAGATTGCAGAAGAGCTCTATGCCACTATTCTTGCTGGAGACGATGGATTGGGAAAGGTAGTTGAGAATATTCTGGTTGGGGCTATGACCGTAGAACATGCCACCAAGTATTTCCTCCAGACACAAAATAAGTGCGTCATCACAGGTGGAGACAGAGAGGATATTGTCATGGCGGCATTATCTACATCAACATCTTGCGTAGTTATTACAGGAGATATTGTGCCATCCATCAATGTGATTGAAAAGGCTGAGAGAAAAAAAATTCCCCTTCTTTCTGTCTCCTGGGACACATTTACCACCGCAGAAAAGATTGAAGCGATTGTTCCAAAGATAAAACCAGAGAACAAAGAGATGCTCGCAAAGATAAAAGAGATGACAAAACCTGTGGCAAATAAGATAAGCTCTCTCATCTAAAAAGATAAACTTCGTAATATCCCGCAACAGTTCAGCTAACCACAGGGTGCAGAGAGTTTTTTATAGCCATAAGCCAGGAAGGATTAAGCAAAGAATCTATTCTTCTTGGGCTTAATAGTTTACAGCTTTTTTCTCTGTGCTCTAAGTGTGAACCTCTGTGGTGAACTATTATAAATGAAGGTAGTCATACTTTGTGGAGGAAAAGGGGTCAGGCTCAAAGAGGAGACAGAGACAAAGCCAAAACCTATGATAGAGATAGGGGGTATGCCAATCATCTGGCATATTATGAAGATATATAGCCACTTTGGGTTTTGTGAGTTTATATTAGTCCTTGGATATAAGAAAAACCTGATAAAAAATTTTTTTCTCAATTACGAGGTAATGTCACAAGATTTCACCGTAGAATTAGGCAATTTTGACAAGATAGAACTTCATAACAAACACAAAGAAACAGGGTGGCGAATCACCCTGGTTGATACAGGAGAGGATACCCTAAAAGGATCCAGAATAAAACAGGTTGAAAAGTATATAAACGATGAAACCTTTATGCTCACTTATGGAGATGGTGTCGCAGATATAGACTTAACTAAACTTCTCTCTTTCCATAATTCTCATAAAAAGATAGCGACAGTTACAGCAGTAAGACCTCCTTCTCGATTCGGAGAGATACGAGTAAGAAAGGGAAAAGTCATCTCTTTCTCAGAAAAGCCGCAGGTGTCAGAAGGTTTTATAAATGGAGGTTTCTTTGTTTTCAACAGAAGGATTTTTGACTACCTTACAGAAGATGTAGATTGCGACCTTGAAAAGGATGCTTTAGAAAAGCTGGCTACTCAAGGCGAGCTTATGGCATATGAACATTCGCTTAACTGGGAGTGCATGGACACATTAAGGGATATGGAGCATCTGAATATGTTGTGGAAAGAAGAGAAGGCTTTCTGGAAGGTTTGGTAATTTGATATTTTTTGCTCGTTTAGCAAAAAAATTTAAGATCCGCGATAGCTCAACGGTAGAGTGGATGGCTGTTAACCATTAGGTTGCTGGTTCGAATCCAGCTCGCGGAGAGCATTCTTCGTCAGTTCGTGTCCAGAGCGGTGCCAGATTCTGGATCATTGTTATACCGAGAAGAAATCAAGTCTGACAATCTTCTTTTTGCTTCTTCATATCCTCTTTCGTTTTTTTGGAGTATTATAACCAGTTGGACGGACAGTCGGGGCACCCACGAAGTGGGTCGTGTTTTGTCATTCCATTTCCACCCATTTTTAACCTTAACACTATCTCAATCAATTACTTCACTTACTTTAAATTCTGCCATCGGCTTTGCCCACTATTGGAAAAACGTAACTATTTACTCATCTGAAGTGAAAGACTCGACAATGAAACAATATTTCCTGTTTCAATCCATTCAGAAAGTGAATTGGTTATTGTAGTAATAGAAT
>JAGUXG010000135.1 GCA_020061965.1 bacterium | reverse complement strand
GAAAAATTTAAGATGAAAGGTTTAATTTAGAGCAAAAAGATAATCTTGCATCAAGGGTAGAGAAAAATAGGAATTTATAGCTTTTCTTAATAGTTGCATTGTGTAGAGTAGAGCACTGGCGCAGTAATAGAGTTGTTATTGGGTTTTTGATGCACGCATCTACTAACACTATAGCAGATCCTGTTTCCAGCACCCCCTCATCAAACCGTGCTACTGGTTTCCCTCACACAGAGCTTTGCCTATAACTGCTCACCCTATTAAAGAGTCCATAGTTGATAGTCCATAGTCAATGGTAATAATATCTGCTAAGCTATAGACTATGGACCGTGGACTATGGACAATTTTAATGAGACGGGCATATTTTGTTTAAGGGCTTCCAGCCCTTATCCATTTTTTGAGGGATTGAATCAAAGCAGTCTTTCTGGTCAGCATCAATTACATTGGTTAGTCCATAATGGTTATGTTGTCCCTGCGGTCTGCTCGTTTGTCTCTCCAACCTAATAGTGGAATTTGTCTGGTGGTTTCAACCCTACAGATTACTCCATAAGATTGCACCCAAGACTACATCGCTGGCAGACATTTACGATGATTGACACGTTTAAGGTATCAACCAAACCCATCTTTTTCATAGATAGATATTGGCAATCTGGTAGGAAGTCCTTTTGCCTTTATTATACACCAAAATTCTAAAAGGTATAGTGGCTTCTTCCCTTATAAAATCAACATTCTAAACTTTCGTGTTGTTAAAAGGTATGAAGTTGGGCAAAACTAAATCCTTAAGAAAAATCTCTGTTGACGAGAGCTCTTTTTACCTATAAAATATTAGGTATAAAATGCAAGAGCTAATTTTGGTCTTTCTCTCATCTGTTTTGGTCAACAACTTTGTCCTGGCAAGGTTCTTGGGAATATGTCCATTCCTTAGGGTATCAAAGAGTAGAGAGCAGTCTTTGGGTATGGGCCCTGTCATGATATTTTTGATTGTCTCTGCCACTCTTATCACCTACTCTACCTATCATAACTCAGTCTTTTCAGCAGGAGCAAGTGCTAGCTTTGTCTTGGCCTTGATTCTTATGGCTGGCATAAGAGATAGATTGGAGTTTTCTGATATTTCGCAGTCACTAAGGGTGCGTTTATCACCGCAGGGCTCTTCTCTCTTGCCTTTATGGGATTCTCTGGCTTAGTAAAATGTAAGGAAAAAAGCTGTAAGCCGTGCTATAAGTATTAAACCTAAAAGACAGATTCTTTGCTCAATTTTAATACTTCCTGGCTTATAGCTATATACAAAAAGAATGGCTTCAGAAGATGTTCTTAATGAGATACGGTCAAGATGCAACATAGTAGATATTGTCAGTAACTATGTATCATTAAAAAAGACTGGAAAGAATTGGATGGGTCGCTGTCCATTCCATGAAGAGCGAACACCTTCTTTTACTGTCAACCAGGAGAAACAGCTTTTTCATTGTTTTGGGTGTGGAGAGGGAGGAGACCTGTTCAGCTTCTTGATGAAGATTGAGAAACGCACCTTCCCTGAAGCTGTAAAACTCCTGGCAGACTCCTTAAATATAAGATTAGATGAGACAAAAGGGGATAAATATGACCTCCTTTATACATTAAATGAAAGGGCAGCAAAATTTTATAATAAACTACTTTTTGAAAAAGAAGGCTCTCATGGTCTTGCCTATCTCTTAGAAAGGGGGATAAAGAGAGAGACAATCGAAGAGTTCAGACTTGGATATGCTTCAGCAGGCTTTGAGGCCTTAAAAACCCTCCTCAGAAAAGATTTTTCTGAAAAAGAGCTATTTTTAGCAGGGCTGTTGCGACAAGGGTCCAAAGGGATGTTTGATTGGGTTCAGAACAGGATAATCTTTCCCATAGCTGATAGATATGGGAAAATAACAGGTTTTGGAGCAAGGGCTTTGGATGAGGCAATGCCAAAGTATATCAACACGAAAGAGACACCCATTTACAATAAAAGCAGGGTTCTTTATGGCCTAAATAAAGCCTCGGAAACTATTCGTGAAAAGAGAGAGGTTATCTTGGTTGAGGGCTACATAGATGTGATTATGAGCCATCAGTATGGATTCAAAAATGTAGTTGCCACATGCGGAACAGCTTTGACTGAAAGCCATACGAGCCTCATTAGGGGTGTTGACTCTGTGATTTTAGCGTTTGATCAGGATATAGCCGGAAAACATGCAACAGAAAGGTCTATTAACATTTTGGCCAAAGAAGGCAAAAATATTTATGTTCTTCTTTTCAAGAAAAAGGATATAGCAGAGCTTCTTAAAGATGAGGGAGAAGATGGGTTCAAAAAGGCGTATCTTGAAAAGAGAGAGTTTTTGGAATTCTCTTTAGATATTGCGACTTCTAAGGATAAAAAAGATGGGCTTGCCTATCTTCTGCCCATTATTAAGCAGATAGAAGAGCCTATTAAAAGACAGTCCTTTATTAAGGATGCGAGCGAAAAGATGAATATAGACGAGGGGATTATCATCTCTTCTATTAAGGGGATTGGTCCTGGCTTTTCTGATCACCTTAGTAGTAGAGAAAGGGGTCACTTAAGCGCAGAAAAGCAATTATTAAAATTGATGTTAGAGGATGAAGAGATTTGTCTCTGGTTGACAAAAGAGATAGACCAGTCTCTATTTTCAAATCCCTTGTCAAAGGAGGTCTTCTTATCTCTAAAAGAGGCACTTTACTCTGAAGGGGTTTTCGGCGTAGATAGGTTGGCAGGTAAGGTTACTGAGCCAGCAAGAAAGCTCATCTCTGCTCTAATTACAGAGACAACCATTCCCGGAGATAAGTATCAAATGGCTGAGGAATGCATAAGAACAATGAAGAAGACTTTTCTAAAAGATAAGAGAGCCTTACTTCAAAAAGAGATAAACCAGAGACAGAAGAACGGAGAAGATGTTCGTGAGCAACTTCGCTGCTATCAACAGTTAGAGATGGAGGTAAGATTATGATAAAAGATGTTCTTGATGAACTGATAGAGATTGCCAAAATTCATGAGGATAATATCACCTATGATATGATAAATCTCCTCATACCAGAAGGCTTTACTGAGGATGAGATAGACTTGCTCTTTGCTGAGCTTTCTGAAAGGGGTGTAAAGATTGTTGAGGAGATAGAAGAGCAACCCCTTATTGATGTTGGAGATATCAAGGTAGAAGACCCAATAAAGGCATACTTACGGGATATTGGTCGGGTTCCTCTTCTTTCCTCTAAAGATGAGATATCGCTCTCCAAAAAGATGGAGGAAGGCTGGGATGGGCTGAAAGAGATTATAGCTAACACAAGGTTTTCTATAATAGAGCTCAGGAAGATGAAGCAGATGCTAGACAAGAATAAAAATAAGATACGGGAGATATTTCGCAGCGATAATGGACCATCTCCGCTGCGGGATGCCAGACTTCTTACTCAATTCAAAGCATTCATCACCAAGGTTGAAGAAAAAGAAGGCTCGTCCGAAGATGTAATCAAATTCTTGAGAGATTTACTTCACAGCGATGTTGTTTTAACCATTGCCAAAAGGATGAAGGAGAGCGAGCAAAAGATAAGGGATGTCCAAGAAAAAAAGGCAAAAACTATGGAGAAACAATTGCAGAGGATAGAAAAGGAGACAGGAGAGTCTATAGAAAATATAAAACAAATGGTAAAAGAGATCATCTTTTATGAGATGAAGATAGAGGATGCAAAGGAAAAGATGGTTGCCTCAAACCTGAGATTGGTTGTCAGCATAGCCAAAAAATATATCAACTGGGGTCTCGGTTTCTTAGATCTTGTTCAGGAAGGAAATATTGGGCTTATTAAGGCAGTCGAACGATTTGAGCATAAAAAGGGGTATAGGTTCTCTACCTATGCTACCTGGTGGATAAAGCAGGCTATCACTCGGGCGATTGCTGACCAGTCAAGGACAATAAGAATTCCTGTTCATATGGTTGAACAGATAAACAGGGTGATAAAAGAGGGAAGGAGGCTTCTGCAAAAATTAGGAAGAGAGCCAAACCCTGAAGAGATTGCCGAAGAGCTTGAGTGGCCGCTTGCCAGGGTAAAAGCAATCTTGCGCATAGCCCAGGACCCAATCTCTTTAGAAACACCCATAGGCGAGGACCAGGACTCTCAACTCTCAGACTTTATTGAAGACAAAAAGATAGTCTCTCCAGTCAATATGACCACCTACCTTCTCTTGCAAGATGACTTAAAGAATGTCTTCTCCACACTCACTTATCAGGAGGCAAGGGTTTTGCAGCTCAGGTTTGGTCTTGAGGATGGCTATCCACACACCTTAGAAGAGGTTGGGGCAAAGTTTAATGTGACAAGGGAGAGGATACGGCAGATTGAGACTAAGGCACTGCGAAAACTGAGACACCCAACCCGCAGTAAAAGACTGAAGGATTATGTGGAATGAAGAATCTTACCACAGAGAGACTGATGTCATAGAGAAATAATAACCACAGATGAACCGAGGATAGAGTTTGGATTTTTATACCCAAGTAAATCAGGTTTACAAAGAGAGTGAGGTTGTAAGTTTAAGATGTTGTAAGTTGTATGTTATTTGTTCTACTTCTTCAACCTACAACTTACAACCTACAACAAAAATTTTCGCTAGGCCTGTTGCTTTTGGGTATATATGATTTTATGAGTGTTAATAGTGGTTAAATATTTACAAAATGGAAGTAAAAGACTTAAAGGGCAAAAAGGTAGGATTGGCTGTATCTGGAGGCCTTGATAGCTGCACCATCACTCATTGGCTGACCAAGAATGATGTTAGGGTGACATGTCTGGTGGCTGACCTTGGTCAACAGGATGAGAAGTTAGAGATAGTGCTGGAACGGTTGCTTGCTTGTGGAGCGGCAGAGGTTGTGATTGTTGAGGCTAAAGAGGAGATGGCTCGTGCTGGTCTGCAAGTGATTCAGGCCCAGGCAAGATATGAAGGTGGATATTGGAATACCACAGGGATTGCTCGTCATATTACTGTTCAAACACTTCTGCCTAAACTTAAGGAAAGGGGCATAACTGTCTTTTCTCATGGAGCAACTGGTCGTGGTAATGATCAGGTTCGCTTTCAGTTGACAACAAATATGCTGTCTCCAGAGATTGAGATCTATGCACCCTGGCGCGATCCAACCTTTCTCGCCTCCTTTGGTGGTCGTAAGGAGATGATAGAATATTGCAAAGACCATAATCTGCCAATAAAGGCAAGCCTGGAGGAGCCGTATTCAACTGATGCTAATCTGCTGGGCTTAACCCATGAAGCAGGCAGATTAGAGCTACTTACAACAGCAGCTTGGTTTGTCCAGCCAGAGATGGGTCTTCTTCCTAAAGATGCTATGGATAGCGAGGAGATTGTGGCTGTCAGTTTTTCTGAAGGGGTTCCTATATCTATCAAAGTTCAAAGTTCAAAGTTCAAAGTTCAAAGTTCATTGGTGAAGATTTTTCAAGAAGCTAATAGAATAGCTGGAAGGAATGGGATAGGTATTGGTCTTTCAGTAGTGGAAAATCGGTTTGTTGGTATTAAGAGTCGTGGCGTCTATGAGGCGCCTGGTATGGAGCTTCTGGGACAATGCTATGAATACCTTCTCCAATTGATTTTAGACAGGCGTGCCAGGGAATTTTTTGACTATATCTCACGACAGATAGCCAAACAGATATATCAAGGCTATTGGTTTGACACAGCTACTCAAATGATGAGGGCGGCTTTAGGACCGATTACACGATTAGTGAGCGGAACCATCATGGTCAGGCTTTATAAAGGTCAGATAATCTTTGATCAGGCAAAAGACATTCCCCACTCTTTATATTCTGCACAAACTGCCTCAATGGAAAAACAGGGCGAATTTTCCCATCAGGATTCAGAAGGGTTTCTGAAGGTGCTAAGCCTAAGTGCCAAAGCATTAGCTAATGCTGAACAGATAGATTTGTAAAAATGAAAAAAATTTAAGATGAAAGGTTTAATTTAGAGCAAAAAGATAATCTTGTATCAAGGGTAGAGAAAAATAGGAATTTTTTGTCTTTAAAATTAAAACCCAAGTGTAGAGTAGAACACTGGCGCAGTAATAGAGTTGTTATTGGGTTTTCGATGCACGCATCTACTAACACTGCAACAGTTATCCTGTTTCCAGCACCCCCTCATCAAACCGTG
>JAGUXG010000056.1 GCA_020061965.1 bacterium | reverse complement strand
TTTGACCAAAGTATTCTTTTTTAGAGGACATTATAGCATCTTAGAATAGGACGTTTTCACTTTGCTAAAACAGGACATTTTCACTTTGCTGTTACATCAAAAAGAATAAATCTTGACTTATTCTAAAAATTGGAGTTATTATATTACATATGCAAACAAGATTTAGGAAGGAAGAAAATAAAAGCCTTATGATATATTCTTTAGTGAATGTTTTCAAATCCCGCAGAAGATCCATCCACAACTAATCCTGCCTGAAATCTGTTTGCCTAAAAACTATTTTGGAGGTTTCAAATGGAAGTAGTAGTATTACTCTTAGTAGGCATAGGTAGCCTTATAAGCGGAATTCTGCTTGGGTATCTCGGAAAGAAAAAGGTTGATAATGCCTTAAAAAAAGATACGGAGATTAAAGTAGAAGAGATAATTGCCTCTGCCAAAAAAGAGGCAGAGAACTTAAAAGAGAAAAAGATTTTAGAAGCAAAAGAGATCCTTACCCTTGAGCGTGAGAGGATGCAGAAGGAGAACAAACGCTGGCAGGAAAATTTGAAGAAGCAAGAGGAAAGGCTGAAGAAAAGGGAACAGGATGCTGATAGGAGGCAAGATGGCATAAGAAGGCAGGAAGAAGGGTTAAAGAGGTCTGAAGACCAGATCAAAAAAAGGCAGGAGGAACTTGTAGATATCAAGAAAAAAGAGATTGAAAGGCTTGAAGAGCTTGCTGGAATAAGTAAAGATGAGATAAAAAGGATGTTTATTGGTGAGGTTGAACAGGAAGCAAAGCATGAGGCAGCAAAGATTGTCAAAAAGATAGAGGATGAAGCTACTGAGAAAGGAGAAAAAAGGGCAAAGGAGATAGTGGCTCAAGCTGTGACGCGATGTGCCGCAGAATATGTTACAGAGAGCACAGTCTCTGTAGTACCTCTGCCATCTGAGGATATGAAAGGAAGGGTGATTGGAAGGGAAGGCAGGAATATCAGAGCATTTGAAGAAGCAACAGGGATTGAGCTGATAGTTGATGATACCCCAGAGGCTGTAACCCTCTCTGGATATGACCCAGTAAGAAGAGAGATAGCCAGAATTGCCTTAGGCAGACTGATTACCGATGGCAGGATACACCCTGGCCGAATAGAAGAGGTAGTGAGTAAGGCCAAACAAGATGTGGAAAAGGAGATGCAGGAAGCAGCTAAAGATGCAGTGCTTGGTCTTGGAATTCATGATCTTACCCAAAGAGAGATGGAGCTATTGGGAAGGCTCAAATTCAGGACAAGTTACGGACAAAATGTTTTGCGACATAGCATAGAGGTGGCTCATATTGCTCAGGTGATGGCTTCTGAGCTCAGATTAAAGAATCTTCACTTAGTCAAGAAAGCTGCACTCCTTCATGACATTGGAAAAGCCATTGATTCTACTGTAGAGGGTTCGCATATTGAAATAGCTGCTGATATCTTAAAACAGGCAGGAGAGAGTGCCCTACTCATAAATGCTGTTATGGCACACCACGAGGATGTAAGAGCAGAGAGTGTTGAGGCTATCCTTATCCAGGCTGCTGATGCTATCTCTGCGGCAAGACCTGGAGCAAGAAGAGAGAATTTAGAAGGATATGTCAAGAGACTTGAAAGATTAGAGAATGTTGCTACCTCTTTTTCAGGCGTTGAAAAGGCTTATGCCATTCAAGCAGGTAGAGAGATACGGGTCATTGTCAACTCAAATGAGATGGATGATGTCAAGACATCGCAATTAGCCAGAGAGATAGCGAAAAAAGTAGAGTCTGAACTGGAATATCCTGGTTCAATCAAGGTTACGGTGATTCGCGAAAAGAGGATAATAGAGTATGCAAAATAAAAATCAGAATAGTATCACTGTCAAAAAGTAGTCTGCGACCAGGACTGAGGTTATAGATAGGACCACAGCCCCAGTTACCGCCATACCTACACCAGCAGCACCTTCTTCGGAGCGAAACCCTTTGTAGCTACTCATAATAATGATTATAGCTCCAAAGAATAAGGATTTTATCAAACCAGAGGTAAGGTCAGAGACCTTCAAGAAGTCTATCATCCTTGTCATATAGAGGGATGATGAGAGCGAGAAGACTCCGACAGCTACAACAAATCCTCCAATCACACCAACTACATCGGCAAAAATGGTGAGTATAGGCATCATAACTACAGTGGCAATAAGTCTTGGCAGGATTAGATACTTAACAGGATTGACAGCCATAGTCTTTAAGGCATCAATCTGCTCTGTGGTCTTCATTGTGCTTATGGTGGCAGCTGTCTGACTGCCAATCCTTCCAGCCACAAGGATAGCCACAATTATAGGTCCAAGCTCTGTGACCATTGATGCTCCAACAAGAGAGCCTGTGTACATCTCCATCTCAACCCTCTTGAACTGACCATAGGTAAGATAGGCAAGCACCATGCCAAAGAAGCCTGACATAATAAGAAGAAGAGGAATGGTGTTTACGCCCACTTCAACAAGCTGAAGGATGATTCTTTTGGTCAGCGGCGTAGGCAAGAGGCGTCTTTCTTCTCTTCTAAAAAATTCACCCTCAAGGATGGACTTTGTTAAAAGCCCTATCACCTGAAATGTTAGAATAGTAACCCTACCAACCTCAGAGAAGAAGTTTGACATCATTCCTCCGTAAGTGTTTCATTCTTCCCTTGCCTTGGCAAGATTCTCAAATTTTGCATAGGATTTAAGAAAGGCAACATGAACTGAACCTGTTGGACCATTTCTCTGCTTGCCAATGATTATCTCAGCTATACCCTCGTTATCCTCTGTTGGCTTGTAATACTCCTCTCTATAGACAAAGAGAACAAGGTCTGCATCCTGTTCAATTGCCCCTGATTCCCTTAAGTCTGAAAGCTGTGGTTTTCGTCTCTGAATCTCTGTTGCCCGTGATAACTGAGATAGAGCCACTATAGGAATGTTTAGCTCTTTGGCTAAACCTTTCAAAAACCTTGATATTTCTGATATCTCCTGCTGTCTATTTTCTTGAAATCCTGTGCCTTCCATAAGCTGGAGGTAATCTATGACTAAAAGCCCAATGTTATACTGTGCCTTCAGCCTTCTTGCCTTTGCCTTCATTTCAATAGCATTCATTGAGGCTGTATCATCCAAGTATATCTCTGCATCACTCAAAGCGCCTGCTGCCAGGGATATCTTTGGAATATCTGGCTTAGAAAGCTTGCCTATTCGTAGCTTATGTGCGTCTACCCTTGCTTCTGCACAGAGCAGACGCATAACAAGTTGGGATTGGCTCATCTCCAAAGAGAATACGCCCACAGGTATCTTCTCTTTTACAGCAGCATTTTGAACAATAGACAATGCTAAAGATGTCTTGCCCATAGATGGCCTTCCAGCAATGATAATAAGATCGGATGGTTGAAATCCAGAGGTCTTCTCATCTAAATCAAAAAATCCAGTGGGAACGCCTGTAATATGAGGCTTATGACTGCACAGGCTTTCAATATCTGCTGGTTTTAGATACTCCTTAATATGGGTGAACCCTCCTTTTATCTTGCGACTGACGATGTCAAAGATCATCTGCTCTGCCTTGTCAAGGATATCAGAGGCAGCTCCATATTGCCGATGGCCCATATCAAAGATTTGAGAGGAGACAGCAACTAATGACCTTAGGGCAGATTTTTCAGCAATAATCTTGCCGTAATAAACCGCATTTGTTGGTGTTGGAACAGAAGAAAGGATGGAAGTGAGGTAGGTGATTCCTCCTATAGAGGATAATTGACCTGCCTTATTCAACTCATCAGAAACTGTGATAAGGTCAACAGGTTCATTCCGCTGCCACAGAGAGATTATAGCCTGAAATATCTTTTTGTGGCTCTCTCTGTAAAAATCCTCAAACTTTACAACTTCAACAACCTCAGAGATAGCATCCCTACTCATCAGCATAGCTCCAAGAACTGAAGCCTCTGCTTCTATAGCTTGAGGAGGAATCCTTTCTGTGGGAAGGAAGGTTGTGTCTGTCATAAGCTGTTGACTGTCAGCTATTTTTCTGATTGCCGACAGCTGATTACTCTTTTGTGACTAAGATTTTAAGGTTGGCGGTTAATCCCTGTCCTAAATTTACCTTTGCGTAGTGTTCACCCAAGCTCTTTATTCCATGTTCTGGAAGCTCAATCTCTCTTTTGTCTATCTCTATATTTTGTTTATTCAGGCACTCTTTTATCTCGTTTGCAGTCACATTGCCAAATATTCTGTCTTCCTCTCCAACCTTCTTTGAAATACTAATGGTAAGATTTGAAATTAGCTCTGCCAATTGCTCTCTCTCTCTCTTCTTTGCCTCTTCCTTCCTGCTCATATCTGCCTTTATCTTTTCTAATTGCTTAGTGTTTTTATTATCAGCTATAATGGCATAGTTTCTTGGAAAGAGAAAATTCCTGGCAAAACCATCAGCCACTTCTATTATCTCTCCTGGTCTTTTATGACCAGGCAGTTCTTCTGTAAGAATTACCTTCATTTTATTTTGATGTAAAAGAGAGAAGAGCAAGGTGCCTGGCCTGCTTTGTCGCATTTGATACCATTCTTTGGTGTTTCGCACAATTTTTGGTGATTCTTCTCGCCAATAACTTTCCCCTCTCAGAGATGAATCTCCTGAGCATCTCATAGTCTCTGTAGGAAAGACTCTCTATCTTTTGACCACAAAGCCTGCAAATCTTAACCCGTGGTTCTGTCTGTCTTCTTTGCTTCTGTCTTAGTTTTCTCTTCATATAGATAAATTATAAAAATAAAACCTTTATTTTGTCTATAATTATTTAGTTTGCTAAATTTTATTCTTTATCTTATGATAGTAGATAAATTTCCTATATTTCGCACCCTTCTCGTTAGATTGGTTGTTTATAAACCAAAATACTTAAAAATAGTTCTTTAA
>JAGUXG010000039.1 GCA_020061965.1 bacterium | reverse complement strand
GATTATGTTTGGTGATTGGTTATTGGATATTGAGATTTGTTTGTATCTTGGAGCTTGGTTATTGGTTATTTTACAAAAGGGGAGCTAAACACATACCATATTTCAGATAATATGACCGTTCAGGTGGTCTGGTAGTCTGAGTGTTTTGTAGTCTGGTGGTCAGACACTGGACGACCAGACACATAGACACCAAACACAAAGCACCTGAACAACTACCAGGTAACTCAGTTAGAATGCAAGAAGTAGAAATAACTATTATTGGCTCTGGGGTTGTTGGACTTGCTATTGCCGCGGAGATAGCCGAAGAAGGCAAAGAAATATTAGTCATTGAACGGCATGAAGGCTTTGGACAGGAGACCAGCAGTCGAAATAGCGAGGTGATTCATTCTGGGATTTATTATCCCAAGAACTCATTAAAGGCTGAATTGTGTGTTGAAGGCAACCAACTTCTTTATCAGATATGTGACTGCCACCAAATTTCCTATCAAAGAATCGGCAAGTTGATTGTGGCTTCAAACGACAAAGAGGTTGAAGGGCTTGAGGTATTGTTGGCCATGGGAAGAGATAATGGTCTCTCTGACCTTCAAATTCTCTCTCAAAAAGAGGTCCAACAGATGGAGCCACATATTAATCTCTTGTCAGCCCTTTGGTCTCCATCAACAGGAATCATCGATACCCATAGCCTGATGAAATACTTTGAAACATCAGCTAAAACAGCAGGTGCGGACTTTGCTTATGGTTGCGAGGTAGAATCCATAGAGAAGAAACCTGATGGATATGAGGTAGGCATTCGGGATACGGATGGAGAGAGATTCTCTTACTTGAGCCGGATAGTGATCAATTCCGCAGGGCTTTGTGCAGATAAAGTCGCTGCCTTAGCCGGAATTGATATTGATGTGGTTGGCTACAGAATACACTATTGCAAGGGCGAATATTTTAATCTTGGTGGAGGCAAGCATAAACTTATCCATCACCTTATCTATCCTCCTCCTACAACCATAGCCCTGGGTATACATACTGTTTTAGATTTGCAAGGCAGAGTAAGATTAGGACCAAACGCTTTCTATGTCAATGAGATTGATTATCATGTAGAGGAGGCACACAAGAAGGAATTTCTGGAATCTACGAGACCAATCTTTCCCTTTGTGGAAGAGGCAGACATTACTCCGGATATGGCTGGCATCAGACCAAAACTTCAGGCGCAGGGAGAACCTATCAGGGATTTTGTGATAAGCCACGAAGCAGCATTAGGTCTGCCAGGCTTGATCAATCTCATCGGCATAGAATCACCTGGTTTGACTGCCTCTCCTGCTATAGCTAAATATGTGAAGAAGATGATAGAAGAGTTGCTTTAAGATAGCACCGCGATAAATGAAGAAGATTGCAGGTATATTACTTCTGTTTTGTATAGGTTCTTGCACCATGGTGCAGGATACGGGCAAGATTGAGATTATAACCACGCTCTTTCCAATATATGATTTCGCCAGGCAGATTGGTAAAGAGAGGGTCAATGTATCGCTGCTTCTTCCGCCTGGAGTTGAAGCACACACCTTTGAGCCAAAACCAGCTGATGTCGTCAGGATAAGTAAGGTTGATATATTTATCTACACTGGTAAATTCATGGAGCCCTGGGCAGAAGGTCTGCTTAAAGGCGTATCTAATAAAAAACTTGTTGTAGTTGACGCAAGTCAGGGTATCAAGCTTATATCGGAAGAGGGTGAGTATCGCAAAGGCAAAGACCCGCACATCTGGCTTGATCTACGCAATGACCAGATTATGGTTGATACCATTGCCAGGGCGTTTGCTAATAAGGATCCTGCCAACAGCGTTTTTTATTTCAAGAATGCCGAGGATTATAAGGTTAGATTAGTAGATTTAGACAGCCGTTTCAAAGAGACGCTTGCTACCTGTAAGCATAAGACAATCATTTATGGAGGCCACTTCGCTTTCGGCTATTTCACTAAAAGATATGGATTGAAGCATGAGTCACCTTATGAAGGATTTGCTCCGAATGCCGAGCCGAGTCCTAAAGCTATTGCAAGGCTTATCAACAGATTAAAGGAATCCGGAATAAAATATATCTATTGCGAAGAGTTGCTTGACCCAAAAGTTAGCCGCGTGATTTCACAAGCCACTGGAGCTAAACTTGAGCTTCTTCATGGGGCGCATAACATCAGCAAGAATGAACTTAATAGAAGGGTCACCTTCATTGATATTATGGAAGACAATCTAAAGAGATTAAAGATTGGGCTTGAGTGCAAATGAAGATAATAGAGATTGAGGGCTTGAGCGTTAAATACCATAATATTGAGGCATTGGAAGGCGTAAGTTTTGAAGCAGAATCTGGAGATTATATCGGCATTGTCGGTCCTAATGGCTCTGGCAAGACTACTTTGATAAAAGCCATTTTAGGGTTGGTGCAGTTTGAAGGCAGTATAAGCTTTCAGGGGAAAAATTTTTCAGATTGGGCTTTGAGTAGGCATGTAGGGTATCTTCCTCAGAAAGTCTCTTTTCTTGACAAAAGTTTTCCAGCCACTGCTAAAGAGATTGTTCTCTCAGGGGTGTATTGCTGTAAAAAATTTCCAAAGCGTTTGACCCATGAAGATTACGCAGCAGCCGAAGAGACAATGTCTGCTCTTGGGGTTATCAATCTTAAAAATAGGCTCATTGGCAAGTTGTCTGGCGGACAGCAACAGCGGATCTTATTGGCTCGTGCCTTAGTGCATTCTCCGGAGGTGCTTATCCTTGATGAGCCTACAGTTGCCCTTGACCCGCAGTCGCGTGAAGGATTTTATGAAATTGTCGAGAAACTTAACAGAGAAAAACAGGTAACTATCCTTTTAGTATCACATGATACCGGGTCAATAGGCAAATACGCCTCAAAATTGCTTTATTTAGACAAACAGATGATCTTTTATGGGACATTTGAGGAGTTTTGCAAATCCTCAAAGATGACTGATTGTTTCGGCCCAGGCCAGCATATAATCTGTCATAGGCACTGAACCGTCCAGATAGTCTGGTCGTCTAAGTGTCTGTAATTATGCCCAATTAAATCAGGTTTACAAAGAGATCCTGAGGTTGTAAGTTTAGGATGTTGTAAGTTGTATGTTTGGATCTTATTTATTTGTATGTGTTTAACTCCCCTTTTGTAAAATAACCAATAACCAAGATACAAGATACAAACAAATCTCAATATCCAATAACCAATCACCAAACATAATCATATTCTCTAACCTTTT
>JAGUXG010000204.1 GCA_020061965.1 bacterium | reverse complement strand
GTTTACAAAGAGAGCCTGAGGTTGTAAGTTTAGGATGTTGTATGTTATTTATTCTACTTCTTCAACCTACAACTTACAACCTACAACAAAAATTTTCGCAAACCTGTTGCTTTTGGGTATACAACAAAAATCTTCGCTAGGCCTGTTGCTTTTGGGTATACAACAAAAATTTTCGCTAGACCTCGTGTTCCTTGAGTATATTAAGCTGTAAGCTAATAAATTATCCTTATAAGCTTAATCCTTAGAGCTTACAGCTTTTTAAGGAGACTAAAGATGGAAAAATGGTATGAACTACCTGAAGCAGGTTTGATTATTGAACCAGGCAGTGCCGCTAAATATAAGACAGGCTCCTGGAGAAGCAGAAGGCCTATCTGGGATAAGGATAGATGCACGAGTTGCCTCACTTGCTGGATATACTGTCCTGATTCATCGGTGATAGTGGAGAACCATAAGGTTATGGGTATAAACCTTGACTACTGCAAAGGTTGTGGGATATGTGCCAATGTCTGTCCTCCAAAGGTTTCTGCTATAAAGATGGATGAGGAGAGAAGATAAGATTACTCCATCTTCTGCATATCACTGCATCAGGGAGGTAAACTCCTTTCTTTTTGAGAGTGTAAAAGGTGGAGAAAATATTGCTGCCTCCTCCTTTGTTGGATTTTCACCATTTTTGGTGGTCAAGGCAAACGGTGATAGAATGATTGTCAGCTCCGAGAAAGGAGAGACAACATTAAGAGGAAATCCATTTCATTTACTGAGGGGTTTTCTGAAAGAGGCAGAGGCTCATCCAGATTTTAAGGGTGCCTTCGGATATTTTGGTTATGAGCTGGCCTGGTTTATTGAGGATTTGCCCAAGATAAAAGAGGATGCCCTGAACCTTCCTGACCTTTACCTTATCTTTCCAAAACACCTCATAGTATTTGACCATAAACTTCAAAGATTGAATATACTCTCACCAGATAGAGAAGAGATAGCCGAGAAGATTAAGATTTCAACCTTCAGCTATCAGCCTTCAGCTATCAGCCATAAGATAGATTCTAACTTCACCAAAGAGGGGTATATAAGAATGGTGGAGAGGTGCAAGGAGTATATCAAGGCAGGCGACATCTACCAGGCAAATCTATCCCAGAGGCTTTCTGCCAAAATAGATTCAGACCCATTTTTACTCTACCAAAGGCTTACTGCTATCAACCCATCGCCATTCTCTGCTTTTCTTGAACTTGATGGCTTTTCCATCGTCTCCTCATCCCCAGAGAGGCTTATCAAGGTAAATAATGGTAGGATTGAGACAAGACCTATTGCTGGCACAAGGCCAAGGGGCAAAATAGAAACAGAGGACGAAAAACTCGCTTCTGAACTCATCTTAAGCCAGAAAGAGAGGGCAGAGCATATTATGCTGGTTGACCTTGAGAGAAATGACATAGGAAGGGTCTCGCAATATGGAACTGTAAAGGTTGATGAACTGATGGTCATAGAAAGATACTCCCATGTAATGCACATCGTCTCAAACATATCAGGCAAGCTAAAGCCTGATGTTGACTTTATTGACTGCATATTGGCCACATTCCCCGGTGGCACAATCACAGGCGTGCCAAAGGTAAGGTGTATGGAGATAATAAATGAGCTTGAGCCAACAAAGAGGGGTCCATACACAGGCTCCATTGGCTACATAGGCTTTGATGGCACAATGGATTTGAATATCATCATCAGGACATTCATCATAAAGGATGGCATAGCCTATATTCAAGCAGGCGGTGGCATAGTCGCAGATTCAGAGCCCAGTTTAGAGTATTACGAGACATTGCATAAAGCAGAAGCATTGGTCCAGAGCCTTACAATTTAACTTTTTATGCCGAGATGAAAATGTGATTTATATCCAAAAGCAACAGGCCTAGCGAAGATTTTTGTTGTAGGTTGTAAGTTGTAGGTTGAAGGAGTAGAACAAATAACATCCAAACATACAACTTACAACATCCTAAACTTACAATCACTTTCTTTGTAAACCTGATTTACTTGGGTATAGCAAAAATATTTATCTTTCTATTAAATAAAAAGGTTCTTTCTTTCTTCCTTTGCCGCTTGCTCTTCTTTCTTCCATTCGTTCGGCGGAAAACGGATTAACTGATACTTGTTTAATGGTCTCTAATTCTTGCTTACTTAACTGTATTCCATGAGCAATAGGGTTAAAAATTTTCATGAATCTGTTATGAAGGGCATAAAAAGCATTTATGTTTAGATTTTCATATTCAGATGGTGTTTGGTCTTTTAAGATTTCAAGGGTCTTATAAACAACATTTTCAGTTTATATTCAGGTAGTGTCCACGAGAACCTTTCCTTAGACAATTTGAAACATTCCATTGCAATATCTTCGGTGTGTATCTTTTTCTCAATACCTCCCAATCTAAAAATAGCATATACCACCACATCAATATTAGATAGTTCTTTGGAGCTTTTTGCTGTATCCATTTCTATCACTCTCTCCCTCACAACCTAAACTCCTCTTCCTCTGGAAAAGAGAACCTGGCTTTTGTCTGTTTTATCTTTGCCTCAATAACCGAGAATATCTTCTCAATATCTTTTTTTGTATAGCTATAGACTTGTCTGTTGGAGCAGTTTCCAAGTGTATTGAGTCTTTTTAGAATGGTGTTTGTTCTGGCAGAAGCTAATCTCTTGAACCTCTCTTCTGATGTCTCCTTCATTTTTTCACCCCTTGATTATCCTAATATATTCCTTAAGGCTCTCATAGACGACATGGGATATGAAGTTTATAAATGGATTAGAATCTCTCTTTATATGGGCTATCTCCAATGAGTTTATGTAATCAACCCTCATAATGGGTGGGATTATAGTGATCGGATACCCTTCGGCAAGTAAGCAAATGTTCATCAAGAACCTGGCTATCCTTCCATTTCCATCAATAAAGGGGTGGATACTAACAAACTCTTTGTGGACTAAGGCAGAATACTCTATGGGGTGATACTTTCTTTTTAAGGCTGGAAGGCTCTTAATAAACCCTTTCATTAGATCAGGAACCTCATCTGGAGATGGCAGGATGTAGCTTGAACCTGTAATGATAACCCTTTCTTTTCTGTATCTTCCTGCATTCTCCCTGTCTATTCGGTAATAGAAAAGGTGATGTAGGCTCAAAATATCTTTCTCTTTTATCCTTTTATCCTTTGCCAGCTCAAAGAGGAGATTATATGCTTCACTTGACCCCATAGCTTCATAGTGATCTCTCAAAGGCTTTCCTCCAATCGTTATTCCATCTTCTAAAACCACCTTTGTCTCAGTCTCAGTCAATGAATTCCCCTCAAGGGCATTGCTTGAATAAACAAGACCTATGCGGTAATACTCCTTTAATTGTCTCACCATGTCAGGCGAAAGCGGTCTGTATCTATCAATCTCTCCCTTTAATTTCTCTGCTTCTGCTATTTTATTTTCATACATTGCTAAAATAATAGCAAATAATCTTATAATTTGTCAAATAAAATTTATATATTTCAAAATAATAAATTTATTTGAACTGAACTTTGGCAAATTTGCAAAACTTTTTAAGATAAATGAAAAAATATCGATAAATAGAATAGGGTTCTTCTACCAATTAATAGAAATTTATAGAAAAAGAATTCAAGGGCTTGAGGGTTCAAGTGAGATAATGTTAAAGAATTATAAAGAACTGAAGGTTTGGCAGAAAGCATATTGATTATGCATTTAGATAGAAACTGATACTTTCTATCTATCAGATGTATTTGGAGAATAGAGACCTATCTTCGTGATGCCAAGCAGTATCTTGTGAAGATGGGATTTGAAGATATTGGTGATTAAAAGGCATCAAAAGTCAAAGTTGATGCTTAGCTTATGCTCTTTTAGCAGAGTAGGACTTAAAAGTTGCTTGACTTCCAATAGGTGAGATCTGTCTAAGAGCAGATGATAAGGCAATCTGTGAGATCATAGAGTAGATTGTGATGCTTCCGAGAAGAAGGAATGGAAAAGGGGGCAATCTTTGAATATTTGGGTTTTTGCCAAAGTTGAGTAATTATGATACCTTAAAAAGCCTTCTTCCTTCTAAGAGAAATAGCCTATCTGCCTCTTCTGCCAATCTTTTATTATGAGTGACTATGACCATGCTCCTCTTCTCCCCTTTCACCCTCTCTTTCAAAAGGGAAAAGACCTCATCTGCTGTCTCTGTATCAAGGCTTCCTGTCGGTTCATCAGCTAAGATTATCTCTGGCTCATTTATCAATGCCCTGGCAATAGCTACTCTTTGCTGTTCGCCACAAGATAGTATCCCTGGAAGGTCTTTATCCTTTTTAGAAAGTCCGAGTAAAGAGATAAGATTTTTTGCCCTGTCTTTGGAAGAAAGCCCGGCTATATTTGCAGAAAGCAAGATATTTTCCATTATAGAGAGCCCAGAAAGAAGGTTATATGTTTGAAAGATAAAACCAATCTTTCTGTTTCTAAAGATGTTCAAATCCCTTTCTTTTTGAGAATGGACATCCTGGTCAAAGAAAAGCACCCTTCCTCTTGATGGTTTCATCAGCCCACCGATGATATTGAGCAGGGTCGTCTTTCCAGAACCAGAGGCGCCAATGATAGCTATAATCTCACCCTTTTTGAGCTCAAAACTCACTTCGGACAAGACCTCTTGGCCTTCCCATCCTTTGCAAACTTCTACTACTTGTAACATCTCTTTACAAAAAACAGGGCAATAATGATAGTGGCTAACGAGATAAGCTGTGTGAGTTTGAGTCCCAGCAAGACTTCTGGAGAATCGCCTCTCAAAAAGTCTATGAAGAACCTTATGCTTGAGTAGCCAATCAAATAGGTAAAAAAGATGGCTCCAGAAAAGGTCGACTTTATATTTGCTATGAAGAAAAGGAGGATGAGACTTGCCGCAGATTCATAAACTTGGGTAGGATAAACAGGGCAAGGAAGATTAGGAAACAAGACTCCAAAGATAGAGTTTGTTTCCTTTCCATAGCAACAGCCGTTAAAGAAGCAACCCCATCTTCCGATAGAGTAACCCAATGCAATAGCTGGAGAAAAAATATCTGTAATCTGAAGAATTGGATACCCTATTTTTTTTACATAAAAAATGCCGCCAGCTACTCCAAAAATAAGAGCACCCTGCCAGACAAAGCCCGCCCTGGAGAAAATATTAAGGGGATGAGAAAGATAGTATGGCAGGTCAAAGAAGACACAGAAGAGTTTTGCACCAACAAGCCCAGAGAGAAAGGCAACTAAAGCCACATTAACAATAAAGCTCTTTTTTATACCCTCGGAAGATGCCCTTCTTTCTGCTAACCAGACCCCACAGAAAAAAGCAAAAGCTACGCATAATCCATAACTATAAAGAGTAAGAGGACCAATCTTTAGTAATATGGGGTGCATTAAAATAGATGAAAAATGAATAAAATATGCTCCATTTGATTATAACATCTTTCCACCCAAAGATAGGAAGAGTTCTGTATCTTTTGTCTTCTTAAGTCTTGCAATAGCCCTATCTACCGCTTTTATTGCATTCTCTAATAGCTTCTCATTTTTGGTCATAGTATAGACACTAAGCCCGCCACTTATTATCGTAAAATCGTTCAGTAGATCGTGCCTTAAGGTGCTCAGAGCTTCAATAAACTGTTTTGATCTATCTTCTGCCTCTCCTTCCATATCAAAAATCTTCTCGTCTTTCCTTTGAAGGCTTATAAAGATGGTGGCCCTCATTCATAGAGATAAGAGAGAGTCCAGAGTGTGTCCGCTCAACCCTACTTATGGCACAAGGGTCTTGTCGAACCTTCCAGAAACTAGAAAGTGACAGATCCAAGACATGAAGAAGAATAACCTTAATCACTACCCGATGGCTTACTAAAATGAAAAAGTTGTAGTTCAAGAGAGCTTCCTCAAAAACCTTTACTGCTCTATCCCTCACATCCCTCAAAGACTCTCCTCCTGGAAACTTAACCTTATCAGGCTCTTCTCTCCACTTTTGATATACAGCTGGAAAATCCCTTTGGACATCCTCTTGTAAGAGCCCTTGCCAATCTCCATAATCAATATCAATCAAGCCACTCACTTCTTTTGGCTTCAAATTATGTGGTCTCCCCAAGATTTGAGCAGTCACCAAAGAGCGTTTCAGAGGAGATGTATAGATAGTCTCAGTATTAACTTCAGATAAGAGAGTTGAGGTCTTTTCTGCATGGCGAATCCCTGTTCTATTCAGCTCAACCTCTGCTCTTCCCCTGAAAATCTGCTTCTTATTCCAGTCTGTCTGGGCATGTCTAACTAAAATACACTCACTCATCTTACTAACCTTACATAAAATTTATCTCCACAATCCATCTCCGCTTATTCCTGCCTTAAATGTCGGCTTAAAAGCCAACAGCTTCTTTTTATAAATGACCTTATTCTTGCTTGAGAGCTCAGAGGGTTCTTCTGAAAATCCCATTGCTGAATAAAAGTTCATTGTCGCTGGGTCATTTGGCACCTCTAACATTAGCCATTCAGACCGAAAATTTTTTAATTGATGCTCAACATACTCAAGAAGTCTTTTTCCTATTCCCCTTCTCTGCCAGTCAGGACGAACAGCTAACCAGGTTATTTCGTATTCATTGCTTGGCCGCATCACATATCCAATTAAGCCAATTACCTGAGTACCCTCCTTTTCAACAAAGAACCCTTTTACTTCTAAACTTACAGACTCTTCTACATACTCCTCTATCTCTTCTCTCAGCTTCTTTATCCCCAATGGATTAAAACTCTTCGGATATTGAGCAAATATGCCCTCAACTTGATCTATATCCTCTTGCGATACTTTACAAATCATCTTACAGTCTTAAAAAATTCTGATAGTATCTCACTGCATTCATCACTTAAGATACCTTCCTCTATCTTAATCGTATGATTTAAGTCCTGAAGGAATTTTTCTCCTTTCCTTGAATAAGTATTAGAATGTGCTCCAAAGACGAGTCTTTCAATTCTATACAAAAACATTGCTCCATAACACATCGTGCAAGGCTCTAAAGTCACATACAGATGAAGACCATATAGCCATTTATCCTTTGAAAGCTCAAAAGCATCCTTCAAAACAAGAACCTCTGCATGTGCTGTAGGATCAAGCCTTTCTTCTACCTCATTGTGCCTTCTCGCTATGATTTTGCCATTTAAGACAGCAACAGCTCCAATTGGAACCTCACCTTTAGCCCTTGCCTTCTCTGCCTCTTTTAAGGCTTCCTGAATAAAATATTCGTCAGACATTCATAGTTTCATTAGTTTAATAGTATAATCTAAAATGAGACCTTTTGTCCAGAATCATTTTTCTGTTTGTAGGACATCCATAGTACATCATGACCCATTGAGGAGATCTTTTGTCTAATCAAATAATAAGTCTTCTAACATATCAAGGTCAGTGCAGACAATGTTAATACCTTTTCATCAATATCTTCTCATCTTTCTTTCAATCTCTCTAGCAGATTTTCTCTTTGCATTCCAACTGCCTATGAATTCACTTCCTCCATCAGACTGCCAGCAAGAGTTCCTTTTCTGCCCTTGGAAGCAAGAAATATGGTGATTCAGAGATAAGCTAAATAGAAGCAAGAAGAGACTCATAAAGATTTTCTATATCCTTTATCAGCCTTCTGCTTGTGTATTTCTTTGAATTTTCCCTGCCTGCTTCTCCCATCCTCTTTGCCAAATTTTGGTCTTTTAGAACCTTTTCTATTGCCTCGGCTAACATTTCAGGGTTTTTTGAAGGAACAAGATAGCCTGTCTGGCCATCCTTTATGAGTTCAGAGACACCACCAACATTGGTTGAGACAACAGGTGTGCCTGAGGCCTGAGCCTCAATGATTGCCACAGGAAGCCCTTCATTCAAGGATGAAAGAACAAAAAGAGATAGGGAAGCGTAAATAAGATCAAGGTCTTCTCTAAACCCAGAGAAAAAGATGACATTCTTTATCTTTAGCTCTTCTGCGAGCCTCTCCAAATTTGCTCTTTCCTGCCCATCTCCAACAACAATGAATTTAGCCTCTGGAATCTTCTTCAGGAGAAGCTGGGCAGAAAGAAGGAATGTCTTGTGGTCTTTTATTGGCACAAGCCGAGCAACAATCCCAATAAGAGGTATTTCAGAATCAAGCCCAAGCTCCTTTCGCAAAATCCCCTTTTTCCCTTCTATGCTATAAAACTTATCAAGCTCAAGACCCAGAGGGATGACGGAAAACCTATTCTCTTCTCCTATGCCAAAAGCCAATATCTCTCTTCTTTGATTCTCAGTCAGGACAATTATTCTGTCTGTTATTCGTGCAAGTAATCTTTCTATCAATATAAAGAGCCTTGTCTTTGCAAAGTTAAAATATGAGTGAAGGACATGTCCATGGAAGGTGTGAATGATAACAGGAACACCAGCAAACCAGGCAGCCAACCTACCCACAGCACCTGCTTTAGCTGTATGGGTATGAACTATATCCGGCTTTATCCTGCGGATTTGCCGAAAGAGCTTGATGAGGGTAATTATGTCTCTTATCGGATGAAGCTCTCTGCCAAGCTCTGGGATGAAGATGAGGTTTATCCCCCTTTTTTCTGCCTCCTGGGCCATACTTCCTTCATTCTCTCCCTCTGCTCCACAGATTAGGGTTGTGCTAAACTTCTCTTTATTTAAGCCGCTTGAGAGAATGATGACATGAAGAGCCGGACCACCCACATTAAGACGAGCAATTATACGAACAACCTTCTTCATTTATTCAATTATTATAAGCTTTCTCTTTGCTTTCGTCAAAAATTATGGTCACAATGGTGTTACAGCCAAACGAAACAGGACATTTTCATTTTGGTATTATCTATGATTGACATTAAAATACTCAAAGAGCTATACTGAAAAATATGAGGCAGATAGAGTTTATTGCAGAAAATGAAGGTGTTGACCCAGACTTTATCATAAATGGCGTAAAGAATGGTACGATTGTCATCTTGAATGGTGGAAGACCTTGCGGTGTAGGAAAGGGGCTGCGGACAAAGGTAAATGCAAATATTGGCACTTCTCCTCAAAGAATTTCAATCAAAGAAGAGCTTAAGAAATTAAGTCAGGCTATATTTTCCGGTGCTGATACTATTATGGACTTGTCTGTTGGTGGGAATATCACCAAGATTAGAAGAATGTTGATGGATGACTGTAATCTTCCTTTTGGCACCGTGCCTATCTATCAAGCAGCAAAATCTTGTGGTCGTCCAGAGAAGATAACCCTGTCTGCTATCCTTGAGACCATAGAAGAGCAAGCAGAGGATGGTGTCAACTTTATGACCATTCATGCCGGTATAACCTCTAATCTTCTTGATATAGCAGAAAAGAGGAAGATGCCTGTTGTCAGCAGGGGTGGTTCTATCATCTGGGCCTGGATGAGAAAGAATAAGAAGGAGAATCCGCTCTACGAAAACTTTGATAAGGTCTTAAAGATAGCTAAGAAGTATGATCTCTGCTTGAGTCTTGGTGATAGCTTGCGACCCGGATGTCTGGCTGATGCTACAGATGAGGCTCAGATAGGTGAGCTTATAAATTTAGGGGATTTGGCAAGTATTGCCAGAGAGGCTGGTGTCTCTGTGATGATAGAGGGACCAGGCCATCTTCCACTCCATCATATAGAGGCAAATGTGAAAATGGCAAAGAAGATCACTCACGATGCACCACTCTATCTTTTGGGACCATTGGTCACAGACATTGCCCCTGGCTACGACCATATAACTTCAGCCATAGGAGGGGCTTTAGCCTCTTGGGCTGGAGCAGACTTTATCTGTTATGTGACACCAACAGAGCACCTTGGCCTTCCGAAAGAAGACGATGTGAAACTCGGTGTAATCGCAGCCAAAATTGCTGCTCATGCAGGGGACATTGCCAAAGGGATTCAAAGAGAAAGGCAACAGGATGACAAAATGGCAGAGGCAAGGGCAAATCTTAATTGGAAAGAGCAAGGAGACATCGCTATTGACCCTACAAAATTTTGGGGTACAGATGGAAAAGAGCCTTGCAGTATGTGTGGAAACTACTGTGTCTTTAAGACCGTCCCACCCAAAAAAGCGTAACTATACGAAAAATGGTTATAGACAAAACCCAGTTTTAACCTTATATTATAAAGAAATTGGTGTGAAAATAGATGTAATAACCCTATTTCCAGAGGTGTTTAAGAGTCCTTTAGACTCAGGCATAATCTCCAGGGCGCAAAAAGAGAGACTTTTAGAGATACGCCTTCATAGCCTTTATGGCTTCACGAAAAATAAGCATAAAAAGGTAGATGACTATCCATATGGAGGAGGCCCTGGAATGGTGATAAGATCAGAGCCTCTGCATTATGCGATAAAAAGCCTTGTGCCAGGTTATATCATTTATCTTACACCACAAGGAAGCCTTTTGACACAAGGGTTGGCTAAAGGATTGGCAGAAAAGGAGCATTTAATCTTTATCTGCGGTCATTACGAAGGTATAGATGAGAGGGTGATAGAGAGGTTTGTTGATCTTGAGCTGTCAGTCGGTGATTTTGTTGCTTGTGGCGGAGATATTCCCTGTCTTTTGGTGATTGATGTCATTGCTCGGCTTATTCCAAGGGTTCTGGGAAACCCAGAATCAATTCAGACAGAATCTTTTTCAGATGGGTATTT
>JAGUXG010000178.1 GCA_020061965.1 bacterium | reverse complement strand
TAGACACAGATAATGATGGCAAATACAACTGGCTTGAGCTGAACTTAGAAGTTGATGTAAGAGAAGGAGGAGATTATGACCTTAAAGGAGACCTGGAGCTTGGAGATATTTGTATTGGTATTAGAACTTATCAATCTTTGATACCTGGAACCCAGACAATCAAATTTCAATTTAAGGGAGAGGATATTTTTGAAAGGGGAATAGATGGACCCTATAAGTTTACTGCGACATTATCCAAAGGAGATGGTATAAGTAGGTTTTCAGGTTTAACTGGAACTTACACATACAACCAGTTTGAGATGATAGTGATACTTAAAGGCAACATCACCTATCAAGGAACAAAGACAGGGAATCTGTATGTCTTGCTATGTGATAGACCTGAAATGACAGAAGTCTCAATAGAGTATTGCACAACAATAAAAACCACTGTCTTTCCACAATCCTATGAGATTAGAAATATCATATCAGGAACATATTATGCCGCTGCTTTACTTGATGCTGACGGCGATGACGACCCGAGTATAGGCGACCCTGTCGGTATATACGGCACATTGACCTCTGTATTCTCTGGCTGGCAGGTTCAAGGCACACCTACGCCTATTCAGGTTCAGGAAGGATCAGTCACTGCCGGTATAGATTTTGCATTAACTAAGGAGATCATCGCCACACCACCTGATGCTTGGGATCCAATAGATGATACAGCAGCAGGAGCCACACTAATCACACCTACAGGAACTGAGCAGTCCCATGGACTACATACATTAAGCTCGCAAGATCTCTATGATTGGTATAAAATCCCTATGACTGCTGGAAAAACTTATAAGTTCAACACCATTGGCGGCTCAGGGGATAACTATGGAGAGCTTTATGATGGGCCAGGAGAGGGTTTTGTCCGTGTAGCCTTTAATGATGACTCAGGAGGAAATATGCAGTTCAATCTTTCCTATCAAGCCGCAAGCACCCAGGATTATTATCTTAGAATAAGAGCATTTTCGCTTGGCAAGAATTGGTCAGGCTATCTTAAGTATTCTTGCGAATGGCCCATAGAAAAACCCAATACAATCAGCGTATCTGATGCTTGCGGCGGTATTGGTGAGACTATAACTGTGCCTATCAGGATACAAAAGAACGAACAACCCATTGATTCCTTTGGTCTGGATTTGATCTATGATAACACTATGCTCTCCTATGTCGGCGTTTCTAAGGGAGAGCTGACTTCGCATTTTACGCATCTTGCTGGCAATGAGATAGCCTCTGGCACGATTAAAATAGGCGGTTTTAACCCTACGCCAATTCCTACTGATAGCACTGGAACAATAGCTGAGGTTATCTTCCTCTCTTTTTATAATAGCGAAAAAGAAGCCACATCTATACTCACTTTATCCAACTTAAAGGATGATATAAAAGGGTTTGTGGTTATTCCGGGAATATTCACAAGCTTCCCACATCACGGAGATGTGAACAATGACAGCGAAATAACCCCTGATGATGCCCTTGTTGCTTTCAAAATATACCTTGATCTATATGCCGCTACTTCCTGGCAAAGGGCTGTGGCTGATAGAAACAGGGATGGAGAGGTGACACCAAAGGATGCCTTGATCACCTTCAAAGAATTTCTGGGCATAAAGCCTATCTTTGCTAAGGAGCCTATAAAACTTGACACTCCTCAGATTATCAGTGTTAATGATGCAATGGGGGATCCTGGTTCTTCTGTAGCTATTCGTATAAATCTTGAAAGCAATGACAGACAGATAGATGCCTTTGGTCTTGAGCTTCTCTATGACCCGAATATCCTTGTTTATAAAGGGGTAAAGACAGCAATTCTTACAGAAAACTCTATCTTCTTTAATAGTAACATAGTCAGCACTAAAACGGTCAGAATAGGTTGGTTTGGAACTACTTCTATAACTACAGATACTGGTCCATTTTTAGATATAATCTTTGATATAAGACCAGATGCAGCAGGGAGTTGCAATCTCACCCTATCCAATCTTAAGGATGATATTAAAGGAGCAAGGACTACAATCGCCAAATTTATGGTCAAAGAGGTATTGGCAAATGACCTTCTTGATGTCCGTGTCTATCCAAATCCTTGCAAGGGCAACTCCATCATCTTTGATAACCTCACCACTGCCGCAACTATCAGAATCTTCAATATAGCCGGAGAGGAGATTGAAAAGTTCAATGCAAATGGCAAATACACCTGGACACTTCCCCATAAATTGGCCTCAGGTGTCTATATCTATCTGATTGAATCGCCTGGCGTGAAAAGCAAGACAGGCAAGATTGGAATAGTAAAATAGTCCACAGTCGACGGTCGATAGTCCATAGCTTAAGAAGGAGTGTATTTGCTATGGACAATATGCTTCAAGCATTAAAAAATTCCTTAAAATGGCTGTGGACTGTGGACAATCTTAAAGAGTCGACGGTCGATAGTCCATAGCTTAAGAAGGAGTGTATTTGCTATGGACAATATGCTTCAAGCATTAAAAAATTCGAAACACTTTACCCATCTGAAGTAAAATTAAAAAGGATTCAAGGAATCAAGGGGTGGAGGGGGAGATGAAAGAAAGATTTGTTAATTCTTCAAACACTTGAACCCTTGACCCCTTTTTTACAATGGATTCCTTCACTTGGGTAAATAGTTACAAAAATTCCTTAAAATGACTATGGACCATGGACTATGGACTATGGACAATTTAATTTGGAGGTGAAAAATGGAAGATAAGAAGGTCTATGATGTGATGACCAGAGGTGTTATCTCCGTCCATCTTACAGACAGTGTGAAAGAGGTGGCAATGGCATTGGTTGAGAACAAGATTCACGCTGTAGCTGTGATGGATGATAATGGAGATGTTATTGGTGTTATCTCTGAGATTGACATATTGAAGGTAATAGGCCAAAACTTAGACCTGACAAGAGCAGAGGATATTATATCTTCTGCTGTACAGAGTATTACACCTGACTCAAGGTTAGAAGAGGCAGCAGAGATAATGTTAGGACTTAGGGTTCATAGGCTCATTGTCCTTCATCCAGAAGGAAGAAGGGCTGTTGGTGTCCTGTCAATCAGTGATATTATCCGGGAGATGGCTATAGAATCAGAGATCAGACCATAGACATCAGACAGAAAATCAAATATTAAAAATGTGCGGCATATTTGGAGTATGGGGAGTTAAGGAAGCGTCATCCCTCATCTATCGTGGCTTATTTGCCCTTCAGCATAGAGGCCAGGAGTCAGCAGGGATAGTTGCGTCTGATGGAAAGACACTTCGTCTCCATCGTGGAATGGGGCTTGTGGCTAATACCTTTACAAAAGATGATATAGGTAGGCTCAAAGGAAGCTCTGGCATAGGTCATGTTCGATACTCCACAGCCGGGTTATCTCGGATTGAAGAGGCACAACCACTTCTTATCTCCTGCTCTGAGGGAGAGCAGATTGCCATAGCCCATAATGGAAACATCTTAAACAGCGGAAACCTTAAGGGAAGGCTTGAGAGAGAAGGCTCTATCTTCCAAACAATATCAGACTCTGAGGTTATACTGCATAGAATCGCCAGGGCTAAGACCCGTGATTTTATCTCTAACCTTATCTCTTCCATCTCTTTGCTGAAGGGTGGTTACTCCCTCCTTTTCCTGCTGAAGGATAAAATGGTGGCTCTGCGCGACCCTTTTGGGTTCAGACCATTATCTATTGGCAAGAGAGGAAAGTCTATATTCATTGCCTCTGAAACATCAGCCTTTGACCTTGTCGGAGCAAAATATATAAGGGATGTTGAGCCTGGGGAGATTGTTATCATAGATAAATCTGGACTTACCTCCATCTTTTATGTCCAGCCATCCCCACAAGAGCATCTTACAACCAAAAGTTATCTCATTGGCGATTATGAGCTTCCTTATCCTATAAGGAAGAGTTACTGCATCTTTGAGCATATCTACTTTGCCAGGCCTGATAGCTTGGTCTTTTCTGAGGGTGTATATTCTGTAAGAAAGATGCTTGGCAGAAAGCTCGGTGCAGAAAATAGGGTCTCTGCAGATATGGTTATCTCTGTACCATACTCTGGAACAATAGCTGCTATGGGTTATGCTGAAGAAACAGATATGCCTTATGAACTTGGTCTTGTCAGAAACAATTATATTGGTAGAACCTTCATCAATCCTGAACATTCTATGAGAGAAGCAGGGGTTTCAATAAAACTGAATCCAGTGGTTGATATCATAGCTGGAAAGAGAATAGTTGTGATTGATGACTCTATTGTTAGGGGAACAACATCACGGAAGATAATTGGAATGATTAGAAGAGCAGGAGCCAAAGAGATTCATCTGCGTATCTCCTCTCCACCTGTCCGACATCCCTGCTATTATGGCATAGACACACCAACAGAAAAAGAGCTTATTGCCTCAAAGAAAAGCCTCTCTAATATAAGAGATTTTATTGGCGTTGATTCTTTGGAGTATCTCTCTTTAGAAGGGATGCTATCCTGCGTGAAAAACCCAAGAGACTATTGCACAGCCTGTTTTTCAGGAGATTATCCTATTTTGTAACCACGAAGAGTTGGATGCCTCATTTCATAACACTTTACTCATCTGAAGTAAAATTATACCCAAAAGCAACAGGCCTAGCGAAAATTTTTGTTGTAGGTTGTAAGTTGTAGGTTGAAGAAGTAGAATAAATAACATACAACATCCTAAACTTACAACCTCAGGCTCTCTTTGTAAAC
>JAGUXG010000201.1 GCA_020061965.1 bacterium | reverse complement strand
GAAAAGGCTGGGCAAATGAGACCCTCTTTTAGAAAGACCCTATCAGGCTTTCTGTTTGGAATCTCTACGCCAATAGCCTGCTTTCCTGGAATGGGCGCCTCAATCCTGACAGCAATAGCAGCTAAGGCCATGGCAATATCATCTGCCAAGGATGAGATACTGCTTATTCTGACGCCAGGGGCTGGTTGAATCTCAAAGGAGGTGACTACAGGCCCCCTGTTTATACAGACAACCTTTGTCTCTATCTTGAACTGTCCGAGAGTATCCTCCAATTGCTTTGATAGAGCAAGCAGGTCATCTTTCTGCTCCTTCTCAGAGATATGCTGGGGATCAGAGAGCAAAGATAGCGGGGGAAACTCATAGCCTTCTAACTTTTGAGGGTTTGTCTTCACCTCTGGTAACTCTGGCAGTTTTTCTTTCTTTGGTTCTGGCTGCCCTTTCTCTTCTACACCCCTTACCACCACCTTTGGTGTAGATTTCTTCCTTTGTGGTCTTTTAGCAAGGAGAGCGCTAAGGAGAGAAAAGAGCTTGCCATCTGTAAGATAGACCAAAGAGATGAGAAAAAGGGTTATTACCACAATATAAGAGCCAACCTTATTGAGGAGGAATAGGAGAAACATCCCCAGCTTAAATCCTATCCATCCTCCGCCTGTTATTCTGAACTCTAATGATGGATTTGACAGGGGTGAAGCAAGGATAGAAAGGAGAAGGAGGAATATTATTCCTACGAGAAACCTTGGGCCATAGCTTCTTGGCTTCTCCGTTACCATATCTAAGCCTATCAGGAAAAGAAAGGCAGGGATAAAGAGACTTCCTATCCCAAAGCAAGCGATGAGGCTGGTAGAGATATAGGATCCAACAGGACCGATGATATTTCTTTGTGAAAACCCGTTTATCCAATCTACTGATCTCACATTCCAGAAAGAGAGAATGGCGATAAAGAATAGGAGCGATATTCCAAAAAAGACTATTCCTAAGATAATAGACCTTGTCTTCACAGCCTAAATGATAGCATTTTAGGTATCATTTGTCAATAGGGACTTCCCTATAACTTTGTATAGTGCAGTAGATAATCTCATCCTCTGTTATTATTCTGTCCATCTTCTGGTCTTGCTGGTTCATTGGAATCTTGTCTGTCAGTTGGCAGGAGAAACAGAGACCAACTTTCATTGAGCTTGTTTTCGTCAAAAGTCTATCATAGAAGCCTTTTCCATAGCCCAATCTTCCTCCATCTCTGCTGAAAGCAAGACCTGGGACAATGATTAAATCTGCTTCTTCTAGCCCTACCTCTCTTTTTGTAACAGGCTCCAATATCCCACAATATCCAGGGTTAAGATCTGAAAGGCTCTGTATCTCAAATATCTTAAGCTCATCTTTGAATACCTTTGGCAAGAAACATCTCTTTTTGTCCAATGTCTCCTTTAACATAGAGAATGTCTCAACCTCTGATGTGAAGGAGGCATAGAAGAGAATAGAGGAGGCAGACTTAAATTCTGTCAGGCCAAAGAGATTTTGTTTTATCTTTTCCGAAAGAGAGTCTTTTTCTGCTTCTTTCAAGCTACTACGGATCTCTAATAATCTCTTTCGCAAGAGAGATTTTTCATAACTACTCATAAAATTTGGAAAAGCCAGAGAGATAAAGTAACATTCTATGTCAACATAAATTAAGTTTGCAATAAATAAAAAACCATTTATAATCTTGACAAAAAAGAGAGGTTTGGATATAATCCTTCAGCCATGAAGGTAGGAAGGGTTTTAATCTCTGTGTTTAATAAGGATGGATTATTAGAGTTTGCCAGAGTGCTGGCTGAGCTTAAGATAGAGATAATCGCCTCTGAAGGGACAGCAAAGGCTTTGAAGGAAGCAGGGATAGGGGTTATAACTGTTGAGGATGTAACCGGCATGCCTTCTATTCTTGGGGGAAGAGTGAAGACACTCCATCCAAATATTGCTGGAGGAATTCTGGCAAAGAGGAATAAGGAGTCATTGGAAGAACTGGCTAAATATGGCATAAAACCTATAGATATGGTGGTGGCAAATCTCTATCCTTTTGAGGAGACGATAAAGAAGTCGCCTTCAGAGAATGATGCGATTGAACAGATAGATATAGGTGGGGTGACACTCATCAGGGCTGCGGCAAAGAACTATAAGTATGTTGCTTGCGTAACAGACCCAAAGAGTTACGACGAAATTTTAAGCACCCTGAAGGATAGCGGAGAGATACCAGAGGATATTTTATATAATTTAGCCAGAGATGCATTCAACTATACAGCAAGGTATGATGCTATAATCAGTGGCTGGTTTAACAAAGATACCTTTCCAGCAGAGCTGAACCTCTCCTTCAAAAAGGCATTGTCTCTGCGCTATGGCGAGAATCCTCATCAAAAGGCTGGTTTTTATGTCTATGATGAGCCAAAATTTTCTTGTTTGCAAGGAGAGACAAATCTCTCCTATAACAATATTCTTGATATAGACTCTGCCTGGGGACTTGCCTATGAATTCACAGAGCCTGCCTGTATTATCGTTAAACATAACAATCCTTGCGGCGTGGCTACTGCCCCTGATATAGCTACTGCCTACAAATATAGCTTAGCCTGTGACCCTGTCTCTGCCTTTGGTGGAATCATTGCCTTGAACAGACCATTGGATGTCCATACAGCCAGCCAGATAGCCAAGCTCTTCTGTGAGGTGATTGTTGCTCCTGGTTTTGATGAGAAGGCAATCTCTTTGCTCTCTCCAAAGGTCAGGATTGTTATTGGCCCGTCTTCAAGGGATAAGATGAATATAAGAAGGGCTTTATCCGGCATCCTTCTTCAAGAAGAAGATCTCCTTGATTATAAAGAACTTAAGGTGGTCACCAAGAGAGAGCCGCAAGATGAGGAGATCTCCTCCCTTATTTTTGGCCTGAAGGTAGCAAAGTGGACAAAATCAAATGCCATTATTTTGACCAAAGGCACAAAGACTGTAGGGATTGGTGCAGGTCAGATGAGCAGGATAGACGCCACAAAGATAGCTATAAATAAGGCAGGAGATGAAGCAGAAGGATCGGTCTTAGCCTCTGACGCTTTCTTTCCATTTGGGGATGTAGTTGAAGAGGCAGCAAAAGCAGGAATATCTGCTATCATTCAGCCAGGTGGCTCTATCAGAGACAAAGAGGTGATTGAATCAGCAGATAAGCTGGGAATAACTATGGTCTTTTGTGGAATGAGACACTTCAGGCATTAAAAAAGAAGTAACCGTTATCAAGGGAAGCGGAAATGGGAATTTGGAGAGTAATTCATTCTTATCCACAGGCTTTACAAATATCGGATGCTCCAAGCTTAAAAACCCAATTCTTTATTATCTCCCATAGAAATAATGTAACTATTTACCCAAGTGAAGGAATCCATTGCAAAAAGGGGTCAAGGGTTCAAGGATTCAAGTGTTTGAAGAATTAACAAATCTTTCTTTCGCTTGACCCCTCCACCCCTTGATTCCTTGAATCCTTTTTAATTTTACTT
>JAGUXG010000246.1 GCA_020061965.1 bacterium | reverse complement strand
GTACTTACGATTTTGCCAAAATGTTTAGTGAAATCTCGTAAGTTGTTGAATTTCAATAGGTTAAAGAAAAAACACTTCAGATGAGTAAATAGTTACTCAATTTGTTAAATCTTATCAAAGGGTGCGGAAAATGGGAAATTAAGTATTGTCTCCACAGAATTTGAATTTAGATTAAAAAGGGTTCAAACAGATGGATCTCTGTTTGGAACCGAGACGAATTAGAAGACTAAGAGATGGTAGACCAATAGCATATAAAAGACTACCAAGATTGGGTGAGAACGATATAGAAAAACTCAAAAAGCATCTGGAAGAGAAGCCTTTTTGGACAACAAAAGAAGCGAACTGTTCAGTTAAAGAAAGATCTGCCGTAGAGCTGTCAGAGGAACAGATAAGAAGAATGCTGAGAAGAACTTAGAGCCACAATAAATAAATTCAGCTAAAATATGAGTTATGCCTATTTTAGATTGAGAAGTTTATGAATGAATATGAGTTGTGTATGGAATTTTGGGGTTAACTATAAATATAAAAAAGTTGTTTCTGTGGGGATGATTAAAGTATAATAAGAAGTGGTCAGCTTTCAGCCATCAACAAAATAGTTATTGGCCTTGTAATTAAAGGAGCAGTATTATGCAATTCTTAGATGTCAAAACAGATTTTGCCTTCAAAAAGGTTTTTAGTTCAGATGAGAGTAAAGATATCTTAATAAGTTTTCTCAATGCAGTGATTGATTTTGAAGGGGAGAAGATAGTTGATCTGACTATAGTTGACCCATATCAGATACCATTGATTAAGGGTATGAAGGATAGCTATGTTGATGTCAAGGCAAGGCTTTCAAACCAGAAGAATGTTATCATTGAGATGCAAATATTGAATGTAGAGGGATTTGAGAAAAGGGTTTTATATAATGCGGCTAAGGCGTATTCTACTCAACTTCCAAAAGGAGAAGATTTTACTACCCTTGAACCTATCATTGCCTTGACTATTACAGATTTTGTGATGTTTGAGGAGATAGAGAATGTTATTACCTATTTCAAACTCATAGAAAAAAAGGCATTGATACAATATAAGGATGAGATAGAACTGATCTTCATTGAGCTACCAAAATTTAAGAAAGATGAAAATGAATTGACTACTATAACAGACAAATGGATATACTTTATAAAGAATGTAGGAAATTTGGAGTATACACCAAAGAATTTAGTGAAAGATGCTCAGATAAAGAAGGCTTTTGAGATAGCCAATACTGCGAATTTAAGTAAAAAAGAGTTAGAGGAACAAGAGAAGAGACATGATTTTATCCGTCTGCAAAAGGGCTGGATTGCGTTTGCCTTAAAGCAAGGCACAATACAAGGCATAAAGCAAGGAAAAATAGAAGGAAAAATAGAAGGAAAAATAGAAGGAAAGAAGGAGAAGGTAATAGAGATAGCAAAAACCCTTTTAAGTTTGGGAGATGATATTGAAAGGGTATCAAAGGCTACAGGTTTAACCATAGAGGAAGTTAGAGATGTTAAAGTATAAGACTTATGTAGCGCCGACATTACAGAGAGCGATACTACAGATGACCATAGATCTGGGAAAGGAAGCTCTCTTAGTGAGCCATCGGAATGTAAATAAGGGCGGAATCTTTGGGATATTTGGAAAGAAAATGGTTGAAGTTACTGCGGCTCTACCTTTTGAGACCAAGTCAAACAAGGAGAAGAAGCAAGCACCGCCTGTTGCTAATCAGCAAACACAGCCAACATATCAGCATACTGTTCAGGCAGAACATGTCCCAGTAACGTCTTATGCCGAGATACGACATCCTGCCCCTATTTTGACCAAAGAAGCACAACCAGTATTCTCGCAAGAGGCAGGGGTGATGAGTATGATTCAAAGAGAATTGGCTGAGATACGGGAAAAGATGCAATCGTTATCTGAGGAGAAAGGCTCTGTTTATAGGAAGTTTCCTGGTAAATGCTCGGAGATGTATCTCAGACTGATAGAAAATGAGGTAGAAAAGGAGTTGGCTGAGTCAATCATCAAAAAGATTGTCGTTGAGACCCCACCAAATCTTTTAGAGGATGAACCATTCGTTGAATCTCGTGTTATAAAATATATAGCAGCAATGATCAAGACTGATAGCTCAATTCAATCTGAAAAAGATGGTCCAAAGATTATATCGCTCATCGGACCAACAGGCGTGGGAAAGACAACAACATTAGCAAAGATTGCCACTGAATACGCCTTTGAAAGGCATAAGAAGGTGGCTGTCATCACTGTTGATACTTACAGAATTGCAGCAGCAGAGCAACTAAAGACTTACACAGAGATATTGGGCATTCCCCTTTGTGTCGTCTATTTTCCATCAGAGTTCAAGAAGGCTATAGACCAATATGCAACTTGCGATATTATTCTGATAGATACAGCAGGTAGGAGCCAGAGAAATTCAATGCAAATGGCGGAATTGAAGGCCTTTCTTGATTCTGCAGGCTATGGCTTAGAGAATCTTCTTTTGCTCTCGGCAACAACAAAGTATAAGGAACTTGTGGATGTGGTAGAGAGCTTTTCTCGGCTCAACTTTCAAAAAATAATCTTTACCAAGATAGATGAAGCTGTAACATTTGGCCCAATATTATCGCTCAGTCATAAGATTTCTCATCCAATCCTCTATCTGACGACAGGACAGAATGTTCCAGAGGATATAGAACTTGCAGACAAGGAGAAGATAGCAAGAATGGTAATAGGAGCTTGAAAAATTAAAAATGAAAATATTACCTTAATAATGCAAAATGAAAGTGATAGATCAGGCAGAGAGGCTTAGAGAGCTGGCAGCAGAAAAAAGAAGGGATTCTGTGGAGATTATTACCGTCACCAGTGGAAAAGGTGGAGTAGGAAAGAGTAATATCTCTGTAAACTTAGGCATAGCCCTTGCCCTTTCTGGAAGAAGGGTTTTGGTTCTTGATGCAGACCTTGGGCTTTCCAATGTGAATATTATTGCTGGGGTTGTTCCTCCACCAAAGTATAACCTTTTTCATGTGATAAAGGGAGAAAAGAGTTTGGAAGAGGTTGTAGCAGAAGGGCCCTGTGGCATAAAGATAATCACAGGTGCCATTGGAATAAATACCTTAGCCAACCTATCCCCAAAGAAGAGAGATGAACTGATACTTGGTTTATCTGCGATTCCACATATTGCTGACCTTGTCATTATTGATACATCTGCAGGGCTATCCGGAAAGGTGCTCTCCTTTGTCTTTGCGGCAAATAAGGTTTTGTTGGTGACAACACCTGAACCTACAGCCATAACTGATGCCTATGGAATAATAAAGGCCATCTCTTTTCGGACAAAAGACTTGGATATTAAGCTGATTGTGAATAGGGCAAGGAGTATAGAAGAGGGCGAAAAAGTGGCAAATAGAATCGCAGATATTGCTGGACAGTTTCTCGGGATGAAGATAGATAAACTTGGAGTTCTTCTTGATGATCCTAGTGTGGGTGAAGCTGTAAGAGAACAAAAGCCATTCTTTATCTCCTATCCAAGGGCAAAAGCCACAAAGTGCATCTATCATTTGAGAAATCTCTTAGAAAATATACCAGAAGAGCCACAAGGAATAAACGAGTTTATAAAAAGGCTCTTTCACTTTAATGGCAACCACTTAGAGTTTGCTGAGGACTAATCAATATAAACTTTGGCAGAAACCTAAATATTCAAAGATTGCCTTCTTTTCATTTCTTCTTCTCGGAAGCATCAACAACCTACTCTATAATCTCCCAGATTATACCCTTCCACAACAGATTTTGAAAAAAACTAGATTTTGATAAATATTTTTACCGAGATTGAAGCTGTTCTTTGACAAAAGATAAAATAAATGTTAAGGAAAAATTAAAGAAAGATATAACATCTCTTATACTGAAAAGGGCATTGTTCATCTCTTACATCGTTTAGGGTTCGTTTATAAAAAACCAAAGCGCATACCTGGAAAAGCAGATCCTGATAAACAGATTGAATTTCCTATTTTTCGCACCTTCTCGGTTAGATTGGTTGTTTACAAACCAAAATGCTTAAAAATGGTTCTTTTGTTCTTTCGTAAAAAGGCTAATTTTT
>JAGUXG010000130.1 GCA_020061965.1 bacterium | reverse complement strand
TTTTGTTGTAGGTTGTAGGTTGAAGAAGTAGAACAAATAACATACAACTTACAACATCCTAAACTTACAACCTCAGGTTCTCTTTGTAAACCTGATTTACGTGGGTATAAATAGCTTACTACTTAATTTTTACAGCTTATAGCTTTTATCTCCCCGTGACTATGTCGAGGGGGAAACACCCGTTCCCATTCCGAATACGGTCGTTAAGCCCCTCAGAGCCGATGGTACTACACTGGTAACGGTGTGGAAGAGTAGGTCGTTGCGGGGATTGTTCTTTTACTTTGTCAATAAAGCCAAAAAGGTTTAAGGCAAGGTAATTAAAGAAAAGGGGTGGGGAATAGCAAAAATGACTGATCTCTAATCCCCATTCCTAATCTCTAATAGGAGGTGTGACATGAAGAAGTTATTAGGATTTCTGATTCTCCTTCCTCTTTGTGGATGGAGCGGGACAGTGACTGAACAAGAGGTTACCAGAATGATTGATGACCTCCAGGAAGGACTTGCTGGGGCTATATCTACGGGTGTCCTTGGTCCACCAAGATGTTTTGGTAAATCAGGGTTTTCTCTTGGGCTTCTTATTCCTGGTTCTCTCTTGGAATATACAGACCCAGATAAGAATACACCTGAAGAGATACCTATTATTACACCATCAGTTTATGCCAGGATAGGGCTTGGGATATGCGACATTGGTGGAAAATACTGTTATATTCCAGAAGAAGAACCGATAAAGTCTGCGAGTTTCTTTGGTCTGGAGGCTCGGAAAAGGCTCTTAAAGGAGAAAGGTCTTAAACCAGAGGTAGCAGTCAGTCTTACATACAACTCCTTTAAAATTGAGGCAGAGGATGTAAATGAGTGGAATATGGATTGGGAGATTAAGACAAAAGCTATAAGACTGATAGCCAGCAAAAAGGTTTTGATGTTATCTCCTTATGCAGGCATAGGTAAAGACTGGTATTTAGCAAAGATCAAGTATTCCATTAAGGATGAAAAGATATCTGATAAGTCAATAGATAAAGACGGTTCGCCTGTAAGGCTCTTGGTCGGTTGTGAGCTGAACCTTCTCCTTCTAAAACTTTCTGCTGAAATAAATAAGTTTGGAGAGGAGAATGTATATGCTATATCTTTGAGGATATAATATGAAGAGATTATTAGCTTTAGGAGTTGTATTGGTCATTGGATGTGAGGTAGAGGTGCCTGAATATAAGCCTGTGGGAAAGAGGATGAATCTTACACAGATAACATCTGAGAAGGGAATGAATATCCTGCCAGATATCAGCTGTGATGGAAAGTGGCTCTGTTTCTCCTCTAATAGAAGGGGAAACTTTGACCTCTTTATCAAAAAGCCAGAGGAGCAAGCAGTGATTCAAAGGACATTTGGCAGAGAATCTGACCTTTTTCCTTCATGGTCTACTGATGGACAAAAGTTAGCCTTCTCCTCTAATCGCTTTGGTAGTTTTGACATCTTTGTTATTGATGCCTTTAGTGGACAAGATACAAGGCAGATAACCTCTGATTCTTCCGATGAGATTGCTCCAGATTGGTCTCCTGATGGAAAAAAGATTGTTTTTACCAAGATACGCAGTGAGAGGGAGACTTCCTATTCTGTCGTTATTGTTGATTGCCAGACAGGTTTAGAGACTGAACTTACAGATGGGCTCTTTCCTAAATTTTCTCCAGATGGAAAGAAGATCTGTTTTCAAAGAGGCATTGAAGATGGCAGGCAATCAATATGGATAATAAATAGAGATGGGAGTATGGAGACAGAGGTCGTCTATAGCCCTGTTTTTAGTGCTATTACGCCTTCCTGGTCAAGCGATGGAGAGAAACTTATCTATGCATCGGCTGTAATTGGAGAAGGTGATGGAGATAAAGAAGGGCTTATCCCTGAGCTCGTGGCATATCAACCTATTGATCTTAGAGTGATAAAGATAGATGGAAGTAATGATACCCAGATTATAGGTGATAGCGGGCCTGATGGTTTTCCTACATGGTCAACAGATGATCTTATTTACTTTTGCTCTATCCGTTCTTCTATCCAGAATGAAGGTAATATTAATATCTTCAGGATGAAGCTTGAATCTTTGCCATAAAAGGAGGTTATTATGAAATTTGTGATGGTGGGTTTGGTTTTGTTGATAGGGGGGTGTGCTCAGTTTCCAGGTTATGAGGAGTCGGAGTATGAAGGACAAGAGCATAAGGGAGAGTCTTCCCAAAGGGCAATAACAAGGATTACAAAGGAAAATGGTGCAGACCTATTTTGTGATATTTCAAATGATTGTCAATATATCACCTTCTCTTCCAATAGAAGGGGAAATTTTGACATCTTCATCAAGAAACCAGAAGAACAGGCTGTTATCCAAAGGACTTTTGGGCAGGAAAATGATCTATTCCCATGCTTTGCTCCAGACGGAAAGAAGATTGCCTTTTCATCTAATCGCTTTGGAAGCTATGATATTTTCATTATTGATGCCTTTTCTGGACAGAACATCCGCCAGGTGACCTGTGATGAGACAACAGATGAGATTACCCCAAACTTTTCTCCAGATGGAAGATTTCTTGTTTTTTCTAAGATTTCAAAGGATGAAAAAGTAAGTTCAGAGATTGTGATGGCTGATTTAGAGAAAGGGCTTTTTACCTATATTACCCATGGGCTATTCCCTAAATTCTCTCCAGATGGAAAGAAGATCTGTTTTCAAAGGGATGTTGGCAAAGAAAAGCAGAGCATCTGGACAGTAGAGGTAAATGGAACAAAGGAGACAGAGGTTGTCTATAATGAAACCTTTTCTGCGATGATGCCTGTTTGGTCAAGCGATGGAGAAAAGATTGTCTATGTAGCAACAGCCTATCATCTTAAACAAGATGCAGGACCGATATTAAATGTGTGTGGTAGACTTAGAATGATAAATATAGATGGAACTTATGATACCCAAATCTCCGTAGGTAGCAAAGTTTTGTCTCCTGCTTGGTCTTCTGATGGGCTTATTTACTTCTCAAGCCTACAAGGTGATAATATAGATATTTACAGAATAGAAGTGGGAAGAGAGGAAAAAGTAAAGAAGGTAGAAGAGATTGTGCCACCACATAAAATTGTTCTAAAACCAGAGGAAGAAAAAAGGAAGATCACCTTTTTTCCAAAGCAAACCGAAAAAGGTATAGCAGTTAAAATAGCAAAGGATAATGTAAATATCTGGTCGTATCCAGGAAAGACAGTCATTGCCAAGGTGAATAAGGGAGATGCTTTAGTTGTTGTTGATGCATCTGAGAAATGGTATTATCAAGTAAGGCTTGCAAATGGAATGACTGGTTGGGTCTGCTCATTCTTTGTGGAAAGATAATAGTTCACCACCATTCTTATGTTATGCTAAAGGGCGTTTTTTCGTCATCAATAGGTAGTCTACCATATACTAAGGCAGAACCTGCTTTAGAGATTGCCAAAAGATTGGATATTCCAGCCTGGCCACAGCTTCCCAAAAAAGGTTTTTTTGAGAATATGTATGTGCAACAAAGCTCTGGTATGCCTGGGGCAAGATTGGATGGAGAAGACTTATACTTTGAGACAGAAGAGATAGAAGAAGAGCTGACATCTTTTTATGAGAGGTATCTTGAGGCAGATTACGGATATTTTGCTCTTGGCGAGGATTGGGCAGAGGGATTTTATGCCTTTCTTAACAACCCACCAAAAACAGAATATGTAAAGGGACAGATAACAGGGCCTATAAGTTTTGGGCTTACTGTCTGTGATAAGACCAAGAAGCCTATAATCTATAACGACACTCTCTTTGAGGCAATCAGAAAGGCCATTGAGATGAAGGCTATCTGGCAGGCAGAAAAGATAAGTGCTATCGGCAAGCCTGTTATATTTCTGGATGAGCCATACCTCTCTGGTTTTGGCAGTTGCACCATTCCCCTTACAAAGTCACAGGTTGTTGGGTGGCTCTATGATGTAGTCTCGCCTATAAAAGGCAGGGGTGTAATTGTTGGGGTTCATTGTTGTGGAAACACAGACTGGTCTATCTTGATGGAGGCAAATATAGACATCTTGAACTTTGATGCGTATAATTTTGCTCATACCCTCAGGCTTTATAAAGATGAGCTTTGTTCCTTTCTTGAAAAAGGCGGCAATCTTGCCTTTGGGATAGTTCCTTCATCAGAGCAAATAAATAATGAAAGTGCAGAAAGCCTGCACCAGAGATTAGAAAGAGAGATAGAAGCTCTTTTGAATTGTGGAATAAACCCTGAGTTTTTACAAAACTTTCTTATCACGCCGTCTTGTGGATTAGGGTCTTTATCCTGCAAGATAGCAGAAAAGGTTATAAATACTACAAAGGAGCTTTCTCAAATGTGGTATAATAGTCATTTTGAAGAAGAGATTTACCATTTAAGAGACGGAGAGCACAGAGATATAAAACTGCAAATGTAAAGTGAGTACAGTATCCATTATTTCCCTCCCTGTGTCTCTGTAGTGAATAATGATACAGCCAAGACCAATTTTAGCCAAGGTAAGAGAGGCTCTATTTTCATCGCTCGGTGATAAGGTATGGGATGCAATCTTTCTTGACCTGTATGCTGGAACAGGCAGATGTGGTCTTGAAGCACTGAAAAGGGGTGCAAGAACAGCTATTTTTGTTGAGAAGAATAGAGTTACTGCAGAAAGGTTGAGAAAATTAGTAGGAGAGATTGGTTTTGGAGAGAGGGCTAAAATTTTGAATAAAGATGTATTTTCTGCGATAAGGAAGTTAAAGGAGCAGTTTGACCTTATCTTTCTTGGTCCGCCATACAAAGATTTTTTAGTAAATAAAACCCTTGAGGCTATCGCCCTTTCTGGTATCTTAAATTCAGAAGGAATAATCATTGCTGAACATCATAAAAAGGAGGCTGTGAAAGATAAGGTACAGTCTTTTGTTCGTACAAAAGAGAAGAGATATGGCGAAACAACACTCTCTTTTTATGTTTATGAATGAGAAGAATAAAGCTCACCCTTTCTTATGATGGGACAGATTACTATGGCTTTCAGAGGCAGAAGGATAAGCCAAGTGTACAAGGTAGATTAGAAGAGGCTTTACTTAAGATAACCAAAGAAGAGGTACAGACAAATGGTGCGTCAAGGATTGATAGGGGTGCACACGCAGAGGCCCAGGTTGTCACCTTCTCTACCGATTCTAAAATGACACCAGAGGAGATAAGAATGGCTTTGAATTCTGTTCTTCCTAAGGACATTGTGGTTCTGGAAGCTACAGAAGTAAGCCTTGATTTTAATCCAAGACATGCAAAGGAGAGGGTTTATAGATATACTATCTTAAACCAAGAAAAGAAGTCGGTCTTCTTACGAAGATATTCTTATTTTTATCCTTATTCACTTAATATTAGAAAGATGCAAGAGGCATCAAGATTTATCATTGGAAGACATGACTTTTCTCCTTTTTCTGCTCAAGGGGCCTGGCGAAATCCTTACAGGGAGATAAAAGAGATAAAGATTAAAAGAAGATTGGGAGAGCATAAAGAGAGGCTTATTCTCTTTGATATTACTGGTGATAGCTTCTTGCCCAAGATGATCAGGACAATAATGGGTGGCATTCTTGAGGTTGGTAGGCTCAAAAAGGATGTTCTGTATCTGAAAGAGATTCTTTCCAAGAGAGCAGAAAAACCATTTATTGTTCCAGCTTTGGGGCTTTCGCTCTCTGAGGTAAGGTATTAAAATGATTGTAGTTATATCTTCTCCCTCTGGCGGAGGAAAGACGACTATCGCTAAAAAACTACTCGAGATTTTCCCTACTTTTAAGATCTCTCCTTCCTTTACCACAAGGACGCAGAGGGAAGGCTTGGGAGAAGGAAAATATCGCTTTGTCTTGAAAGAAAAGTTTGAGGATATGATAGCCAAGGCAGAGCTTATAGAATGGGCAAGTTTCTTCGGAAACTACTATGGAACGCCAAGGGCTGAATTTGATTCCCTATTAAATGAAGGATCAGACATTCTTTTGGATATAGATGTTGATGGGGCAGAAGCGATAAAGGCTCTATATCCAGAGGCAATTCTCATATTTCTTACTCCACCTTCAATCTTAGAGTTGAAAAAAAGGTTGGTTGAGAGGAAGAGAGATAGCGAAAAAGAGCTTATTGAGAGGTTTAAAAGGGCTGAGATGGAGATAAAGAGATCAGAAAATTACGATTATAGGGTAGTAAATGAGGATATAGAAAAGACAATCTCTATGATAAAAGAGATAATTGAAAAGGAAAAGCGTTCAGTCGTCACATATAAAAATAGCTGATAGCTGAAAGATTACTATAAAAAGGAGGAAAAGAGATGTTGTATGACATTGAAAAACTTTTGGAGGGTATAGGGAATAGATTTAAGTTGGTGAATATCCTGGCTGAGAGGGCAAAGGAGCTGGGAAGGGGCGCTGTTTCTGATATAGAATTAGAGACAAAGAAGGTGATTCCTATTGCCCTGCAAGAAAAATTAGAAGGCAAGATCCAATACAAAGAGCCTGAGAGATAAGAAGATAACTCTTTTATCCATAACCTCTTTTTTTCTAAAAATTTAGGAGGGATACAGGGATACTAAATATATCGGCAAGTAAAGATTAAACCTTTAACTTATCTTTGAAGGTATTCTCTACCATAGCTAAATTTTATTATTTTGCAGTAAGCCTAATGAAAAGAAGGTAATCTTTGAATATTTTGGTTTAGATCTTTGTCGAAGTTGAGTAGGACATTATCATTATCATTTGTGGATTACACAAAAAAATCTTGCTCTACATCAAATCTTATACTATACTCAAAGAGATGAAGAGGTCTATTCATAATAAAGGCATGGAGATAAACCAATATTTAGTAGGTCTTTTTATATTTTTTGTTTCATATTTGGTCTATCTTTTAATTCTTCCATCCACGGTAACCTTTGGAGATTCAGGGGATTTTATCACTTCTGCCTATGTTTTGGGGATTCCACATCCATCAGGCTATCCTTTATATACTCTACTTAACCATCTTTTCTCCTATATCCCTATCTCAAATATTGGCATGAGAATAACCTTAAGCTCTGCCATATTTGCCTCTCTTGTCTCAACTATTCTATATCTTCTTCTTGTAAAACTTCAAGTTTCTCTCCTTTTTTCAATATCAGCAGCCTTTTCATTTTCTTTCTCCTGGACCTTCTTTAGGGTGGCAAGTTATTCAAAGACTTATGCTATGTATGCCTTTTTCTCTATTCTTATCATTTTTCTTCTGATTCTTTGGCAGGAAACCATAAATCTTAAATCCAAAGTTCAAAGTCCAAGATCTCGTAACTATTTACTCATCTGAAGCATATCTTTCATTTCTAACTGTAAACCAGGAGTAACTATTTACCCAAGTGAAGGAATCCATTGCAAAAAAGGGGTCAAGGGGGGACAGGATTCAAGTGTTTGAAGAATTAACAAATCTTTCTTTCGCTTGACCACTCCACCCCTTGAATCCTTTTTAATTTTACTTCAGATGAGTAAATAGTTACAAAAAATGATTGATATAAAACTTATTAGAGAAAATCCTGAGGTGGTGAGGAATGGTTTAAGGTTGCGTGGAGCATCAGAGGAGAATCTTGAACATCTTTTTGTTTTAGAAAGCCAGAGGAGGAGTCTTATTCAGCAGGCTAATGAGTTGAGGTCTAAAAGGAATACTCTGCAAGAAGAGATAAACAAGGCTGATAGAGACAAAAAATCTGTAATTATAGACCAGACAAAGGCAATATCAATTAAGATAAAAGGGGTGGATGTAGAGCTTTCTGAAAAAGATGATGAGTTTTCTAAAATTGTCTTACAGCTTCCCAATATTCCTCATAGCACAGTTCCACTTGGGAAAGATGCTTATAGCAATAAAGAAGTAAGGGCCTGGGGGAAAAGGCCGCAGTTCAGCTTTAAGCCAAAGCCACATTGGGAATTGGGAGAAGCCTTAGGAATTTTAGATAGTAAGAGAGCAACAAAGATAACCGGCAGCAGGTTCAGCCTCTTTATGGGAGCTGGGGCAAGATTAGAAAGGGCACTCATAAACTTTATGCTTGATTTGCATACAAAGGAGCATGGCTATAAAGAGGTCTCTCCTCCATTCTTAGTCAACTCCGAGACAATGACTGGCACAGGACAGCTGCCAAAGTTTGCTGATGACCTGTTCAGGCTTTCAGATACAGACTATTGGCTCATTCCGACAGCAGAGGTTCCCCTGACAAATATACATAGGAATGAGATATTGCAAGCCAAAGACCTGCCTTTGCTCTACACAGCTTATACGCCATGCTTCAGAAAAGAGGCAGGCACTTATGGAAAAGAGTCCAGGGGCCTCATCAGACAGCATCAGTTTGATAAAGTTGAATTGGTAAGGCTTGTCAAGCCAGAGGATTCATACTCTCACCTTGAAAGACTGCTTTTAGATGCAGAGGAGGTCCTAAAGAGGCTGAATTTATCTTATCGGGTCGTGGCTCTATGCACAGGCGACCTTGGATTTTCTGCCTCAAAGACTTATGACTTAGAGGCCTGGATGCCTGGATTAGATGCCTTTGTGGAGATATCCTCCTGCTCAAACTTTGAGGATTTTCAAGCAAGAAGGTGCAATATGAAGTATAGACCGGACCCTGGAGCAAAACCTGAGTATCTTCATACCTTAAATGGCTCAGGCTTGGCTATCGGAAGAACTGTTGCTGCTATCTTAGAAAACTTTCAGAATGCGGATGGCACTATTATGATACCTGAAGCTTTGCATTACTATATGAATAATAGGGACAGTTACCTATTATACCCAAGTAAATCAGGTTTACAAAGAGACTGAGGTTGTAAGTTTAGGATGTTATTTATTTTACTTCTTCAACCTACAACTTACAACCTACAACAAAAATCTTCGCTAGACCTGTTGCTTTTGGGTATAATTAGTGTTAAATGAGTATATTGTGGATTGGAATTCCAATAGGTTTGGCTATGGCTGCTTTCTTCTCAGGGGCTGAGATAGGCATGCTTTCAATAAATAGGATCAAGGTGAGGAACTTAGCAGAAAGAGGTGTCTCCTGGGCAGTGGTTTGCCATCATATCCTCACCAAGGAGATACACCGCTTTGTGGCGGCCATGCTTATTGCTGTAAACCTTGGGATTATCACTGCCTCCTGCCTTGTCACCTCTATCTTTGGCAAAAACCTTTTGATTACGGAGGCAGGGCTTTCTCTCTTTGTTCTTCTTTTCTGTGAGATTATTCCAAAGACTGTCTTTAGAAGGTTTTCAAGCCATCTTATCCGCTTATTCTTCTGGCAGATAAATTTAGCTTATAGGGCCATATTCCCTTTCACCTCTCTTGTCTCTTTCTTTAAATTAGAGAGAGAGAAGATAACCCGTGGGGAGATTGAACTTTTAGTAAAAGAAGCAGAGAAAGAAGGGGTTCTTGAGGCAAGCGAAGAGGATATGGTGGTAAATGTCCTCTCTCTTTCTGAAAGAAGGGTCTCTGAGATAATGACCAGAAGGACAGAAATGATAACAGTCTCTGCAGAAACACCTTTATCAAAGGTGATTGAAGTAGTGGAAAGGAGCGGATTCTCAAGGTTGCCTATCTATGATGAAGGTTTGGATGACATCATTGGCATCCTTCACACAAAGGACATTCTGAACTTCTGGGATAAGGAGAAGGAGCTGCCTGCCATAGAATTTATGAAACTTGCTCATTTTATTCCAGAGCAGGCGAAGATAGACGATTGTCTGGCTGACTTTAGAAGGAATAGGGTCCATGTTGGCATTGTAGTTGATGAGTATGGCGGCACTTCTGGATTAATCACATTAGAAGACCTTCTGGAAGAGATAGTGGGTGAAATCCATGATGAATTTGATGAAGAAGAAGTACTTGTAAAAAGGTTATCGGATAGAGTATATTTAGTTGATGGCTCTACTGATATAGATTTACTTTCTGAAGAATTTGGGATTGAACTGCCAAAGGGCGAAGAGACAAGCATCTCTGGGTTTATTTTAGATAGGCTGGGCAGGATTCCAAAGGAAGGAGAGAGCATAGAGACAGAGAACTTTTGCTTGACTGTGGAAAAGGCAGACAAGAAAAAGATATATAAGGTAAGGGTGAACGTTCAGCAGGCAGAAAGTATACCCAAGTAAATCAGGTTTACAAAGAAAGTGATTGTAAGTTTAGGATGTTGTAAGTTGTATGTTTGGATGTTATTTGTTCTACTCCTTCAACCT
>JAGUXG010000198.1 GCA_020061965.1 bacterium | reverse complement strand
ATTCCTATTTTTCTCTACCCTTGATGCAAGATTATCTTTTTGCTCTAAATTAAACCTTTCATCTTAAATTTTTCTCCATTTTTTATGCGAAAAATAGGAGTTTGAAGATTTTTTTCTTTAATTTCCCATTTTCCTTTCAATTTGTTAAACCTTATCAAAGGGTGCGGAAAATGGGAAATTGCCAAAGTTCAATCATTATACACTATTTCATCAAGAGGATCAACGCCGACGCTATTAAGGAGAACATTTTTAAGTGTATCAGGTTATCCCAAAGTTGCCTACCGGAGTTCAGCAAGGACCAACAACGAGAGATTGTCTTTAAGGAGATTACTACAGGCAAGGTGACGCATATGACCATTATTGATACAACATCGGCTATCTTGCAAAACCATTATGAAAAACTTGCGTCTGGTCAGTGGTTACGATATACTTTACGGTAAAGTCAAGGCGTTTGTTCAGAGCCAGTTGTTTGACTGTCAGGTGGAACTTGAAAATCTATTCAGGATTTGATTGGCAGTTTTACAAAATATAAGAAGAAAAAATGAATAGAGCAAATAATAGAAAACCTGATGAGCTTAGGACTACCATTATCACGCCACACTACCTTGAACACCTTCCTGCCTCTGTTCTCATTGAGATAGGCAGAACAAAGGTTATCTGTGCCGCAACTATCAATGACAAGGTGCCTCCATTCTTAAAAGGGACAGGCTCTGGCTGGGTTAGCGCAGAATACTCTATGCTTCCATGCTCTGGAAAAGATAGGGTGGATAGAGAGTCTATCAAAGGAGTAAAGGGAAGGACTTATGAGATTCAAAGGACGATAGGCAGGACACTCAGGGGAGTTGTAAATATGAATCTTCTCGGAGAGAGGACGATACTTATTGATGCTGATGTCATTGCCGCAGATGGTGGCACAAGGTGTGCAGCAATTACTGGTGGATTCTGTGCCTTGTCCATAGCAATAAAAGGATTGCTTGAAAAAAATCTGATAAGGAAAAATCCTCTTAACTCCTTTGTAGCCGCAGTGAGTGCTGGCATTGTCCAAAGAGAAGCCCTTCTTGACCTCTGTTACTCTGAAGACTCTCAATCCTCCTGCGACCTTAATCTGGCGATGACAGAGACAGAAAGAATAATTGAGCTTCAGACAACAGCAGAGGGTTTGCCTTTTTCCTTTGACGCCTTGAACGACCTCCTTTCTTTGGCTAAAAAGGGAATCCTTCAGTTGATAGAGATGCAGAAGAAGGTCTTGGGGTCAAACTATACCGAATAAAAATGTGATTTACCGAAAAAATTTAGTTGAATAATTATGATATTTGTGTTATAATATTCTACAATGAGGGTAATTGTAATCGAAAAACAGGAATCTGCGGAAAAGTTGTCTGAACTCTTGACAAAAAGAGGGTGTGAGTGCGATATTGGCACAGATGGTGTCTCAGGGCTCAAAAAGATTTATTCTACCCATGCAGACCTTATCATCCTTAACGCCTTCCTGCCAGAGATAGATGGTCACCAGCTTTGCTATCTCATAAGAGGGGATGAAAAGTATGCCTCAATTCCCATCATCATCATTGAACCAGCTGATAAAACCTGTTATGTAGACGAAAGCCTGCATATTGAAGGAAGGATTAAAGAACCATACTCACAAGAGGAGATATTAAAGCTGATAGGCGGTATTATAAAGAAGAGGGAAAAAGATGTTGGTGGAGAGGTGGTATCAAAAGAGATAGATAGACTGAAAGAGAAGATTTCAAATCAAGAGAAAAAGATTCAGGAGATGGTGGATTCCATAGAAAGGTTCAAGATGTCAAAGGAGGCTGTGGCCAGGGTGAATAGTCTTTTGAACAAGCAGATTCAGGAACTCACATTTTCCTATAAGATACAAAAAGAGTTGTCTGGTGCCTTTACAGATTGGGAAGAGACAACAAATATCTTCTTTGCGATGATGAAAGAGGCGCTAAACTTTGAGGTAGGATTCTCTGGTTTCTATGAAAAACAAAGAGGCGGAAGGCTTTATATTAAAACAGACGCCATTTTGGGAGAAGGCTATTTGGATGATCTCTGGCTGAAGATAAAGGAGAAGGCAAACTATATTGAAAGGGAAAAGACAGGTATTTCAGGGATAAACCTTTATAATGATGATCAGAAGGAGCTTCATTGCTTCCTTATCTCTGTATCCCAGCTCTACGGAAAGAATGCTGATGAGAGGGTATTTCTCTGTGGAATCTCAAGAAATGAGTCTATGCCCTATTCAGAGGAAGAGATAGAAAGGTTTGAGGGAATAGTCAGACATGCGAAGATGGGATTTAGTCATAGCTTCCTTTTTGAAGAGCTTGAAAAGGCATACCTAAATATTATCACCTCAGTCATAGAAGCTATAGAGGGAAAGCAAAGGTATCAAGCGGGTCACTCAGGCCGGGTAGCTGTCTATGCCAAAGCTATTTGTGAAACATTAGGCTTGGAGAAGAGACAGGTAGACCTTATACACGATGCTGCGCTCTTACACGACATAGGAAAAGCAATCATTCCTGAAACAGTCTTAAATAAGACAGAAAAGCTCACAGTCGAGGAATTTGCCCTGATTAAGTCCCATCCAAAAGCAGCCAAAGACCTTCTCTCCTCATTCTCCGCCTTTCAGGAGATGCTACCTATCATTTATTATCACCACGAGAAATTTGGTGGCGGTGGCTATGGAAAGCTCTTTGGTACAGCCATTCCTTTGGGTGACAGAATATTGGCTGTCTGCGATGCCTTTGATGCTATGGTTACAGACAGACCATATAGAAAAGCCATAACTACTGAGATGGCTCTAAATGAATTGAAAGAAGGAACTGGCACCCAGTTTGACCCCACAATAGTAAAAGCCTTTCTAAAAAGCTGGCTTGAGCAGCGGGTTGTAGTAACTTAAGGGAATATAGGACTTATATGACCTATTATTTATACCCAAAAACAACAGGTTTTCGAAGATTTTTGTTGTAGGTTGTAAGTTGTAGGTTGAAGAAGTAGAACAGATAACATACAACTTACAACATCCTAAACTTACAACATCACTCTCTTTGTAAACCCGATTTACTTGGGTATAATTGATTCCATCAAGCCACCGGCAGAGATGAGCCTCTGCATAAATTCTGGCATAGGTGAGGTCTTATAGGTTTTATTCTGGGTGAGGTCTTCTATCCTTCCTTCTCCTACCACAATCTTCAGGATATCGCCATTATTTATCTCATCAGCTTGCTGGCAAGAAAATAAAGGAAGTCCGATGTTGATGCTGTTTCTAAAGAATATTCTGGCAAAGGAAAGAGCAACCACAGCAGATATTCCACAGGCTTTAATGGCTATAGGTGCATGCTCACGGGATGAACCACAGCCAAAGTTTCTGCCAGCAACAATGATTGAGCCTGATTCTACCTTTTTTGAGAAATCTGGGTCTATCCCTTCCATACAATGGTTAGCAAGCTCTTTTTCATCCACAGTATCTAAATAGATAGCCGGGATAATATCATCTGTATTTACATCATCAGCAAATTTATAGACTTTTCCTTCTATCATTTTACCTCCTCTGGGTGAGCAATCTTGCCTAAGATAGCAGAAGCT
>JAGUXG010000225.1 GCA_020061965.1 bacterium | reverse complement strand
TCTTGTATCTTGGTTATTTTTCAAATTCATTTCTTTTTCACCTAAACACATACTTTCTTTTTCACCTAAACACATACCACTTGTTCATTTTTCGTCTAACAAAATCTCTTGTTCCCGGTCCTCTCTCGCTTTGCTCGTTCGGGCTTCAAATCCTTATTTTCTCCTTTACTTTTTCTCTCTTGCCAAACTATAATCCCTATTCCTATTTTTACTATACGGCGAGGGTAGGATTTGAACCCACGGTGCCTTTCGGCACAACGGTTTTCAAGACCGCCGCGATAAACCACTCTGCCACCTCGCCATAAAAGAATTTTAGATTTTAGATCTTTGATTTTAGATTTTTGAAGATAAATCAATCTAAAATTTATTTCATCTCCCTTCTTGCTTCAAGGGATCTGGCCATAGTTACTGGGTCTGCATACTCCAGGTCCCCTCCAACAGGAAGACCAAAGCCAATCCTTGTCACCTTAAGATCATAAGAAGAAAGGAGTTTGGAAAGATATAGTGCTGTTGCATCCCCTTCCATATTCGGGTTTGTAGCAATAATTACCTCCTTGATAAGCCCTGTTCCTACCCTTTTTAAGAGTTGGGCTATTCTGAGCATTTCTGGGGTTATGCCATCAAGATGTGAGATAGCCCCTCCCAGAATATGATATAGCCCTGAAAACCTCTTTGCCTGTTCAATCGTCATAACATCATTGGGTTGCTCAACTACACAGATTATAGATCTATCTCTTCTATCATCAGAGCAAAACCCACATAAGTCTGCTTCGGTAATATTCCCACACTCAATACAAAATTTTACATCTTTTACTGAAAGTATAGCACTAGCCAACGATTCTATCTCATTACAAGGAGAAGATATGAGATGAAAAGCAAGCCGCGTTGCTGTCTTTGGACCAACAGTGGGCAACCTCATAAAATTTTTGGTAAGATTATCAATTATTTTATCCATATCTTAAAAGGTATCAGGAGTCAGCATTTTTTCTGATTGCTGACTGCTACAAAATCTTTCCTCTGTATTCATAGATAAGCCCTCTCTTTTCCTCGTGAACCTCTTTTGCCAGAGCAATCAACCTATTCAGTAGCTCAGTAAAGGTTATTCCCAGAGGCTCCCAGAGGTAGAAGCTGAGAGAGCCTGGAATGGTGTTTATCTCGTTGATGTATATTTCATCTTGCTTGATTAGAAAGTCAATTCGTGCCACGCCTCGGCAATCAAGCCCAGAGAAGGCAGCAATAGCCATCTTCTGAATCCTATTTGCTAATTCTGCTGAAATCTCTGCTGGAATCTTGCGAGCCAATCCTTTCATTCCATTTGTCTTTCCTCCAGAGCAATACTTATCCTCATAATCTAAAAAGTTCTTCCATGAAACAGGCTGTTCACAGACAGAGGCAATAAGTTCCTTTTCTCCCAGAACTGCACAGTTTATCTCTATTGCTGGAGAGACAGCCTTTTCTATAATCATTTTCAGATCATAAGCACTGGCAACATCCAAGGCAAAGATAAGGTCTTCTCTTGTCTCTGCCCTATTTATCCCAATAGATGAGCCAAGGTTTGCTGGCTTGACAAAGAGAGGATACGGAATCTGCTTCTCAATCTTTTTCAACACTTCCTCTCCTTTCTCCTTCCATTCAGCCTTTCTTACGAAGCAATGGTCAACTACAGGAAGGCCTATGCCACGAAAACAAGCCTTCATTATCACCTTATCCATCCCAAGGCCAGAGCTCATTACACCAGAGCCAACATAAGGGATATCAGCCAATTCAAGAAGTCCTTGCAGTGTTCCATCCTCACCATAGGTGCCGTGGATAAGTGGCAAAGCAACATTCAATTCAGCAAGCTCTTTTATAAATAGAGCTTTTTCTCTCTTCTTCTGGAGCTTCGGATAATCCTTCTTAAAATCAGAAAGGTTTGAGCAATGGAGATAAAACCACCTGCCATCCCTTCTAATGTAGATGGGTATAGCCGTAAACTTGCTCTTGTCTAAAGCCTCTATCACCTGATAGGCTGTGATTATAGAGACCTCATGCTCAACAGACCTTCCACCAAATATTACTCCTACCTTACACCGTGCCATTTTGTACTTACCTACCATCTTACCATAAATAAATCGGTCTTTGCAAGAAAAAGTAAAAAAAGAAGAGAGGAAGGAGGAATCTCTCTTTGATAAGAAAACCTTCCAACTTCTTTTTCCCACCTTTTTCTAAAATTTCCTTTAAGGAAAATGGAAAAAATGCCGATATATAAATAAGGGGGATTGTATTGAAAAGGGCTATTCTTTTTTGTATTATAATCTCGTTTGCTTTTCCTTGCGTGGCTAAGATTGCACCGAAGGAGAATGGTAAGACTATTGTCATAAATAGAGGGGATACTCTCTGGGATTTAGCAGGGAAGTATTATAATGACCCATTTCTCTGGCCAAACTTCCGTAATTACAATTATATCTCCAACCCAGACCTTATCTATCCAGGAGAAAAACTTGCCATTGGAAAGAGTCTGGCTAAAGAACTGACTGAGGTTTTGCGTCGAAGGGTTAAGTCTTTAGGGGAGGAGAAAAAGGATTTTGGTGATAAAATCTCATCTTTGCGGGCAGAGATTGAAAGGCTTAAGCAAGAAAAGGCAGAATATGAGGAGAAGATCTCTTTCTTGGAAAAGGGTGTGGATAAGGATTATCTACTGAAGACCGAGGCAGAGATAGAGATTCTTGAGAGCGAGGTTCTGAAGTTTCAGGATCAGGTGACAGCATCTGATGAGGATAGGGCAAAACTTAAGGTGGAGATAGCCTCTCTTACCAAACAGCTTTCAGAGAAAGAGGCTGAGATACAGAGAAGGGAGAATAGGCTTTCTAAGTTAGAAGAAGAGCTATATTTAAGGGATGATGAGATACGAATGTTAAGGCTTTCCATATTTGAGCTGACAGAAAAGATTGCTGAGGCAGATGCTACGATTAAAAAGAAGGATGCCGAGATAGAAAAGCTTGTTGATGAAAAGAAGACCTATAAAGGAATGGCACATTTTCTTATATTTGCTCTTGCCTCAGGCATAGTGGCTTTAGAGACGATCAATCAATAAATACATAAACCACAGGACAAAAGTTTTATAGATGTTGGGCATTCATTAAACATAGAAGGTAGATACAGCTATCATTGGGAAAGAAGGCCAATAGATGGAAGTATTTATCGGCATAATAATGCGCCTCATAAGAGATGGGAAGAAGTAAGTA
>JAGUXG010000014.1 GCA_020061965.1 bacterium | reverse complement strand
GCAGAAGAGAGGCATGCATACCAGCACAACCAAGCTTTGGTATATCCCTGATCTCTTTTGGGATCATAAAATACCAGCCAATAACAAGAATAAAATCCGGGTTAAAATTCTTGATGGACTCAGTGTAGTCTTTCATCTTGCCAGTAACGGTAATCAGAGGGATATTATACCTGTTGGCTATTTCTTCAAAGGATTTATGGGTCACTGCCTTAACAGGCTCATTGGCATAAGATATTTTAAATTCCCTGGGCATGGTATAGACAGCTACTACCTCTTCCTCCATTTCAATCAGTTTCTCAAGAGACCGAAATCCTATCTCAGTGCAACCCATAAATACAATTCTCATCTCAAAATCCCACCCATCAAAAGCAGTGATCAGATCACAATCTAATTTGGTTGGATGAATTCCAAAAGCCGACAGTCTATTTCCCTGGTTTAGCCCAATCCCTTCCTTTTTAACTCATCTCGAAATGCCTCTAATCGAGGTAGCTCCTCCTTATCTCTTTGCCTCTTAGCGGCCCTTTTGCTCTCAATTATATCATCAATAGAAGCACAAGGGAACTGTCCATCAAGAAGTTGGCTACGCTTCTTTGCCTCTTCAAAAGACTCTATTCCATCAGGGGCAAATATTATATCAAGGGGGAACGGCCCACCCCTAATCTGAATAAAATCCTTCCCCCCAACTATTGCCTCTTGAAGTATTTCGTCGATATCAAATCCAAGTTCTTTTAAGGCTCTCGCAAGTTTTCTACCATTTTCTTCTGACTTTTCAGGAAATATATCTATATCTTGGGTTGTCCCTGGATAACCATAGAAAATTGCCCCTCCTTTTCCAATGAAAAGGTACTCCACATTGTGCTTATCAAAAACTTCTGTTAATTTTAAAATTCTATCAATCATCCTGTATAACCTAACCAGGAAGGCAATCTTTCTTTTGCCCACCTTCGATATCCATCCATACTATCAAATATCCGATAGGGCGCTTCATCAATTATGGGCATGTTCATAGGAATAAATCCTAATTCTATACGTTCTTCGACAGTGCGTGAAAAGGTATCTTCCATATCCAATTTTAATTGCTCTTCCTCATTTAACTTACCTATATGATAAATAAGTTTCTTCATCTCAAAAACCCCTCGCACCAATTTTCAATATTTAAGAGTGACCAGATCAGCAGCCGCCGGTTCTGTTTGCCCTCCAAATGCTCGTTTACCAAACCCTGCACAGCTTTACGGTCTAAGTATTCATAGATTCCAGCATCTCTATTATACAACCTGCGACGAATATAGTCAATACTTTCACCCTTAAACCAACTGGCGTCAGGGGCTGAAAATCCCTGCTTTTCACGATCAGTCACTTCCTGTGGAATATACTGTCTCATTGCCTTGCGTAGCAACAACTTGCCGTCTTTTGTCTTTTCAAAATACTTGGTGGTTTTGGGACCAGGTTCGTTCTCATTCAGTCGGACAACCTCTCCCAGATTCCCGAGCTTAAACCGGACAGGCAGCTTCATAGCAAAATCAACCAAATCGTTATCTAAAAAGGGAACCCTGGTTTCCAGACTATGGGCCATGCTGAGTTTGTCCTCTACCACCAGCAACCCATGAAGAAATGTCTTGGCCTCAAAATAAAGAGAATGGTTAATATAATCTTCGGGACTCGTTAATTCACAAGACTGTTTGGCAAAGACATCTCGAAAGATATTCCGAGTCAAGACACCTTCAACCTCTCCCCATATTGGTTTGAATACCTCCCGGATCAATCTATTTGGAATCAGCCTCTGCCAGTACCTGTAATATTTGTCAACATAATGTTCAAAGTCATCATTAACCACTGCCCGGTAGTAACGCCACGGATATCCGCCAAAGAGCTCATCCCCTCCTGCTCCAGACAAAACTACCTTGACAAACTTACTGGCTAATTGAGCCGCGTAAAAATTGGGATAGCTCTGGCCTACCCTTGGTTCCTCCAGATGCCATGTTAATCGTGGCAGGATACGCTCCATATCCCCTGCTTTAAGCACCATTTCATAATGTTCGGTCTTGAAGAGATAAGACATATATTCAGCACTATTCCTTTCATCACAACCCATCTCTATACCTGAGGCCGAATGGAGGTCAAAACCCACTACAAAGGTCTTAAGGTAAGGCAATTGCATGGCAGCTATCGCCGTGATAGAACCGGAATCCATCCCCCCACTGAGATATGATCCCAATTCTACATCGCTTATCAGTTGACGATTGACTGCTTGGACAAAGAGTCGATTTAGTTCCTCTATATATTCAGCCTCATCCTTAAGGTATTCTGACTCATCAAACTTATAATCCCAATACTGTTGAGGCTGGGACTCCTTTGTTTGAGCCAACGATAGACGCATATATGTACCTTGCGGAAGCAATCTTATCTCTTTGAATAATGTCCTGTTAGTGAAGAAATTTTGAAAGGTAAGATATTCTAAAAGCGCCCCTTTGTCTATCCCGGTATGATAAGATGGATGGGTAAGTATGGCCTTAATCTCAGAACCAAAGAGAAAGGTGTTACCCTGCAAAGTGTAATAGAGTGGCTTAATTCCATACCTGTCACGGGCTAAAAACAACTCCTGCCTATTCCTGTCCCAAATTGCAAAGGCAAACATTCCATTAAAGCGATTAAGCGCCGTCTCTTTCCATTCTGCATAGGCATAAAGGACTACCTCTGAATCGGTGCGAGAACGAAATTGATATCCAAGGGACTCCAGCTCAAGCCTTAGTTCCTGGAAATTATATACCTCTCCATTGTAACTTAAGGCATACTGGCCATCCCTGGTGACCATTGGCTGATGGCCGGCCCCAGATAAATCGATAATGGCCAGTCGTCGGTGTCCCAAGCCAATAAAGCTGTCAGCGTAAAACCCTTCTCCATCCGGGCCACGATGACTGATCGCATCGGTCATTTTACGCAAGCTAACCTGCGAAACAGGCTCACCATTTAGATTAAAGATACCAGCTATTCCACACATCTGATCTGTTAACTACTCTCCAACTCCTCTCTTTATCCCATCAACTACATACCCAAACTCGCTATCTGTCATTTCAGCATAAAGCGGCAGAGCTACACTCAATCTATCAGCCGCATAAGAAATTATATAATCTTCATCATTCAGATTGTATCTCCTTTTGTAATACCCTAAAGTATGCACCGCATGGGTTCCCTGCCTTGTAGCTATTTCTTTTTCCTCCAGCCTTTCCATAAATCTATTTCTCAGAACATTTATTCTATCCACTTTTTCCATATCCAGATTAGTTATATCTTCTCCATTTGTAAATAGACAGACATAAGACTGGTATCCATGGGTATAGTCGTCTGGCACATAAGGAGTAATTAACCCGTCAAATTCTTTTAAGGCTTCATCATACCTTGCGGCCACCTCTCTTCGCTTCTTCAAGATAT
>JAGUXG010000015.1 GCA_020061965.1 bacterium | reverse complement strand
TCCTCTTTAGCTTTACATCTAAATTATTAATAAACCTTCCTCCAATTACCCTTAAACATTGAACATCCTTATATTCTGGTATGGTTCTTATTAAGCTCACATTAGAAGGATAAAAGCTATATTTTTTTTCTTCAATCTTTATCCCTGGAGCAATAGGAATCTTTCCTCCTACTACTTCTATTGCAATTTTTCGTATCTCTTTACACCTTTCTTTAAGATTAAGCCTTAGAAGGTCATCATAAGTAATCTTTCCTATCTTATTTTCGCCATTCATTATCACTGAAGATAACCCTAATATATTTGCCCCCATATTCTCAATATTTGCGAGGATCTCTTTTTGTACTGTTGATGTGATAGAGAAGAGGAAGATTATACAGGATATGGTTATAGAGATAGAGAGAAAAATAAGGAATAGGCCTTTTTTATTACTACTTAAGGATTTAAGAGAGCTTATCATTTCATTTGATTTTAAGCAAAGGGGAGGAAATGCCCCCTCCCCTTTGTTTTTTCTTCTAATCCTTAGAGAGGGGAACCATTTTTTCGATGTCGGAATGTTTTTGACCACCAATGCCACTTTATAGTTACCCCATAGCTACTTTTTCTATTAAATATCTTTGCCCATGTTGTTTTCTTTCCTCTCCCTATCCACCCCATTCTTACCACTGCCAAGTTCTTCCAATTCTCTGAACCAGCAATAAAATCTTTTTCCACATCTTCAATCCCTGTTTTTCCCGTATAACCCATATCATCAGATGGAGTTATTATACGATGGGTTATCCACGCCCCCTCCACCTTTTGTGGCATCATAGCCATGCAGACCCCCATTACAGCTGTTGCTGCTAAAACCATACTTAATCTTTTTAACATCTTATATTACCTCCTAATTTTTTTGTAGCTATAATTTGCTTATAGCTTACAACTTATGGCTATTTCAGGAGGCAAGTTATATTGGATGGAGTCTCCAGAGCCAGCCAGATAGATATGAGAAAATAAAAAGGCAGAGCTCATTATGACCCTGCCACGATAACTTTTTTAATTCATTTTCCTTTAAGGAACTTCCTTTACTCTCTCTCTGGTAATCTCATTCTTCATCTTCGTATCTGTAATTGTAATGGCTAATAGCATAAACACTCCTTGAAAATATGCCAAGATATTTCTTTGTTTTCGCAAAGAAATATATAGATTTTTACCACTCAAAGCTTTGAACTACGATTATCCCTTTTTCCTTTGCCTTATTCACAAATCTCTTTGTAGCATAATGGGTGACTAAGATTTTTACTGGCTCTTCCCTATATTCTTCTTGAACTGCGGCTACCTTTTCATCTAACTCTTCAAATATATCTTTTCCTTTAGATTCTCTACGCTCATCAATCCTTAATTTTGCCTCTCCTACTATCACAACATCTTTCCCATCTCTTTTTGCCTTGCCCAATATATTTATCTCTTTACCACTGATTTCGGTTCTGATTAATCTCTCTCGCATCTGGATTCCATAGAGTTGTTTCAATATTTCTGGCAGCATCCTGTATGTGTCATTTTCAAAAGCATAGCTCATACTTTTTGAGAGTCCACCAAGTTCTCCTCTTGTCTCTTTCAGTCCTTTAGATAATCCACCAACCTCTTTTGTAAGCTTTTCTATCTCTATCTCTGTCCTCTTTTGAGCCTCTGCAAGCTCACCTATCTTAATGTCAGTTCTTTTTTGAGCCTCTGCAAGCTCACCTATCTTAATGTCAGTTCTTTTTTGAGCCTCTGCAAGCTCTTTCACTATTCCCTTAAGCTCATTAAAATCACTTACTTTTATAAGGTCATCGTAAGCTTCAACTATTACATTCGACAATACTGTTGCTTGTGGTTCTGCAAATACCTCTTGTAGTTTATATCTTATTGCTATTGCTGTCTGCATAATTTCCTCTTTTGCTTACAATCTACACTATTTTCTTCAATTCTTTGTAACGATAACTATATCACAAAATTAAATTCAGGTCAACAAATATTTGTTGACCAATATCTATTTCTTCTTTACTCAACTTTGGCAAAGATCTAAACCTAAATATTCAAAGATTGTCTTCTTTTCATTTCATTCCTTCTTCTCGGAAGCATCAACAACCTACTCGTAGATGTCCCAGAATGCCTTATCATTTGCTCTTTGACAATTTCACCTATTGACCTCTTTCAAGCCCTTGAGCAAGAGCCTGTATATTTGCTATGTCGTTGATAAGATTGCTGTGACAAACCGTTCAAAGTTTTTGAACTGTGGCTTCTTCTTGATGATGTGATTGTAATTCTGACAGACCTTATCAATCTCTTGAGGAATTTCAAGAATAGGAATATTTGCCATTACTATAATATCATCCAAGCCTTCTTTTTATCAACCAAAGTAGAAAGTTTTTGTTTGTAGGTAGGATAACGACCCTTTATATATACCCTTCCACAACAGGTTTGCAAAAAAAAACTAGATTTTGATAAATATTTTGTAACTATTTACTCATCTGAAGTGAAACAGCGGGCAATGAAACAATATTTCCTGTTTCAATCCATTCAGAAAGTGAATTGGTTATTGTAGTAATAGG